>NZ_WKZK01000074.1:0-25575 GCF_009680135.1 Eubacterium sp. BIOML-A2 | reverse complement strand
ATTGTATCAAATGGGCTGATGCGCGGTCTAACTGCGCTAAACTGCGGCCTGGGTGGGCCGGAGGCCCGGAATAATCAGTGTATCTCCGGTGTTGGGGCCGGTGCCGGTTTTATTGAGTTATTGCCGGAACTGCTGCCTCTTATCTCCTTTACAAAGTCTCTGTAACATAAGTTCATATCTACATTTCCGGAAATGCCTCCCACGGTTCCGACACTGCTATACTGCCAGATATCCTCTCCGATATTCGGCCGCGTTTGTGGCTGCCCATTATTGGTGCCGTAGGCAGCGCACCACTTTGTAAATCTGTTCAATTTTCCGCCAATACAATTATGAAACCAATTTAAATTTGCATAAACGCCAAACCAGTACCCCGCATCTTCGATGGCCTGCCCCATCCTGATAAAATAATCAGCTTTAAATGTAGAAAACGAAAGTCCCGGGTCCTCAATATCAATATAAAATGGAAGACTCAATTTCCGCCCGGAAAGTAATCTCTTAATATGGGCAACTTCACTCTCCAGATGGGATTCACTGTTACAGTAACTATACAGATATGCTCCATAAGGAATACCAAGCCTCTCACACTCTTTGGAATTTCTGTTCCATTGTATATCATCCTGAGATGTTGCATTATCTCCATATCCGCAGCGAATAACCGCACCGTCTATCTGGCTTTTAACAGCCTCCCAGTTAATTGTTCCCTGATGTTCACTTACGTCAATTATTTTCATACTCATTTTAATTTCCTCCACTAAAAGAACTTTAAGATGTAATGTTTCAAATCTATATAAACGATTCCTCCTGATCCTTCAAATATGTACTTATGATTTGAGAAATCCGTCCTCGGCTGTACCCTACAGACTCTCCTACTTCACGTTGTGTTTTTCCGGCCAGAAAACAGAGTTCAAAAATCTGCCGGACCATACTATCCGTCATATCTGCTATAAACTGCTCAATTCTTGTTCTTTCTTTTTCAATTTTTTCCAGACGCTTTTCTTTAATTATAATTTGTCTCTTAATCTCAACCATAGTCCCTGATTTTGTGGCAGGCTCAGGTTTGTCAGATTCTGTTTTTATAAACATGTCCTCATTACCTATTATTTTTCCTTCTGCGGCTTTGCATTCCAGATATCTATGCAGCCTGCTGATCTCCCGCTCCAGTTCCGGCTGTTCTTTTAGAAGAGCCCGGTACTGCACTAACTGCTTCTTATCCATATCGCTCCCTCCTTTCCCTCAGGCGTATCTGAAAATTCATTGTGGCAAACTGGAACAATATCCTGCACAGGCAATTTTCAGACATGCTATACGCCATATTTCTCAGCAAGATATTCGGACACGGTCTTATGTTCCAACTGTCTTCCCTGTTCCTGAAGCAATTTCCCAGCCTGATATGCCGGACGCCTGAATATATTTCCGGCTTTTGCATCCGGATTATCATTGGCCAGTCCCGCATAATGGCTTTGACGGTCTCTCCTGATTTCTTTACGGTTTCTCCTGTGTTTCATATTCTCATACTCCTTATTTTTTACTTCCATTCCAAATTTAAACTTCTATCTGATACATCCAATTACCGGCATACCACCATTCCACTAAGGTTTCTGCAAAGTCTTCCATATCTTCGCAAATACGGGCCAGATAAAAAAATGTATCCTGTTCCTGTGCACATCCATACCTGATCCTGCCGCACGCATACGCAAATGCCTCTTTATCGCTTACCTGCTTTTTATTTTGGTCATCCAGGCTTATATACATGTTTATCCCTCCTCGTACTGAATCCCAAGTATGGCACAGATAATTTTAATATCCGGATACTTTTCTTTGTCAACATATCTGGCCACCGCATCAATTAATGCTCTGTAATATTCATTATCACTCATTCAAATTTGCCTCCTTATCATCATTTGCACGTTGTTTTCAAGTTCTTACGCTTTATGTTGGTTGATTTTTATTCAACCTTTCACATAAAAAAAATTCTATCTCGTTCCAAATTGGAAAGATTAAGTATCTGTTTTACACTAACGATTTCTGAGGCCAGAAACTCTGAAATATTGTGCATTTTCATAGAAAACGCCTTATTTGTGATTCCAATCTTTTCGGAAATAAACGAAATTGAAGCGTTTGAACGGATCATCATTTCTTCCAATGCTTCCGTATCTGTCATCATGCGCCCTCCCTTTTGTTGATTTTGGTTCAACCTAAGACAAGCATACATCAAAGTTGAATTTATGTCAACTATTTAAATTGATTTTGTTGAATTTAATTCAATTTTGTGGTATCCTTCTAATATACGGAGGTGTTAGAATGGAAACCATGTACGACAGAATCAAAAAATTAAGAAATAGCTTAGGATGGTCTCAGGAAGAGCTGGCAAAAAAAGTAGGCTACGCTGATAAGACATCCATTGCTAAAATTGAAGCAGGAAAGGTGGATCTTCCACAAAGCAAAATAGTGGCTTTTTCCAGGGCGCTCAGCACAACAACATCCTATCTGATGGATGGCGAAACAAAATCTCAGCCAACTACGATTGCGGCTCATTTGGACACAGAGGATCTGACTCAGGCTGAGCTGGATGATGTTGCCACTTATATTGAATTTTTAAGAAACAGAAGAAAGTTGTAAAGTCCTGTTTATTGTACATGTTTCTTTGTATAATGTAGAAACAGGAGTTGATAAAATGAATAAATACGAAAAATTATTAAACGAAGCCTATGAAGATGGAGTCAACGTTGATGAAGATTTTCCATTCGAGGGTAAGACTTCCGGTTTATATATAGATGGGAATATAGCACTTTCGAATAAACTGGAGACTTCGGTGGAAAAAAATTGTATCATCGCGGAGGAATTAGGCCATCATCACACAACAACAGGAGACATTCTGGATCCAACAGATGCATGGAACCGCAAACAGGAACGGCAGGCAAGGCTGTGGGCTTATAATAAGCGCATCGGTCTGCAGGGTCTCATCGACGCCTATGAACACGGCTGCCAGAACTGCCACGAGACGGCTGATTATCTGGAAGTAACAGAACAGTTCCTGCAGGAATGTATCTCCAACTATACTGCTAAATATGGGGAAGGGATCGTGATCAACAATTATTACATCATGTTCATCCCTTATTTCGGTGTAGGAAAACTTGTAAAGTAAAAAGCGAAAGGAGAGCGGATACACCGCTCTCCCGATCTCCAGTAAGTCTTTGGATTATTCTTTCTTCCCTGCCTGTTTAACAATCTGATTCACATATGTACTTAGGCCTGCAACAAGTATTCCCTGCGTAACCGCTGTAAATACTGCCGTCGCCGCCTCCTGTCCGCCTGTAAGCGGGCTGCCCGCCAATACCCAGACGGCGCAAAGTACAATGCCCGCACCGCCCAATATCAGCGGAATAAATTTGTCCTTCACTGCTTGCGCACTCTTGAGCCCTAAACCAATAAAATAAAGTACAACAGCCACCACTAGCAATTCAGGTTTGACATAATTCATTATCTGCTCCATGTATTCACTCCTCTCTTTCCGCATAGAGCTCGTCCAGCCGGTGGTGTGCCGACTTTGTAGACTGCTCCACGATTATCATACGTTCCATTAGGTTATTATGTTTTTTAACTTTTTCTTCCAACTGCTCAATCCGGTATGTAGACAACTTATTCGCTGTCATGATTCCAGCTAAGCTGCCGACTAGTGTACCTATGAGTGAGCAGATGGCAACTGCGATCTCTGGTTCCATTTAAATGCTCCTTTATAATTCTGACTTCATATCACAAAGCACATAGATTTTCAATTTAAAACGATAAAAATCCCAGAATTTATACTCAACAACAATTATCTTACTCTTGCAATGAAGGTCTCATTGATATTTACACCTACGTTTGCTGCAACGGCTGCTGTAGCTTTATAGGTTACTTTACCGTCAGCATCAATGCATATCCGAAACAATCGACCTGTTGTCCCTGTTCCAAGTACGTATTTAATGATTGTATATGCAGGGCGATATGCTTCCGGCAGCGTACCAATTGTAAGCTCTGCGTCTATAGGGACATCTTTTGCCAGCAATCCAGCGCAATGTAGCTGTACAGTGCGCCCACTTACAATAACATTGGTTGTAGGGTAATAGGTGGATACAGTAAGATTAAAATTTGCAGTGTTCAAACTGCTATTCAGTTCATCTATACCAGTCTGCAGCGTTTTTCCCATTCTGCCATCAAGTACCGTATTTGCGGCTGTTGTTGTTGCATTATTTACGACAGAACAAAATGCAGCTGTCCCCAAATCTGCAAACCACTTTTTAATTTTCCCAAATATCACACTTCCCTTTTCTCCGCTTACGATATTAGTACGCGTCTCAGACTGGGTAAATGTAGCCTGGGAATCATTGATATCTCCCCGGACTTTACCGAGGTCAACTTCTCTGATTGCCATATCATCTCCTCCTATTCATAAGTAGCGATCAAATGTCCGCTTGCATTAATAGAAAACGTCGGAACAGCACCGGTATCCCCTTTCGGTCCCTGCGCTCCTGTGTCACCTTTAGGGCCTTGTGCGCCAGTAGCACCTTTTGCTCCTGTTGCGCCCGTATCGCCTTTTAGTCCCTGCGGCCCCTGAGGGCCGGTAGCACCGGTATCACCTTTTACGCCCTGCGCCCCTGTAGCGCCTTTGATATTCCCTGTTTTAGCCCAGCTTCCCGTGGATTTGCTGTAAATATCGTAATTCGCAGTGTTTAAAAAAAAGTCTCCCGTCTTCCCCTGCGTAGTTGGAGCCGTTGTTCCAAAAAGCCAGGTTGCCCCATCCGCTCCCTTGGCCCCTGCAGCCCCCTGTGGGCCGGCGGCACCCGTTGCGCCCTTTGCGCCGGCTGGCCCCTGCGGGCCTGTTGCCCCAGTATCGCCTTTTGGCCCCTGCGGCCCTATCGCGCCTGTTGCGCCTGTTTCTCCTTTCGGTCCCTGGGGGCCTATTACGCTGCCTAAATCTATTGTCTGTGCCATAATCTTTTCCTCCTTATGATAAAGTGTAAATCAGCCGTCCATCCTGTATTGTTAATGGCGGCGCTGGTTCATTGTCATTGTGTCTGAGCATCAAATGCCCTGAATCGTTCACATACATTTCGAAAATCCCGGGTGACAAGGATGTCGACACCCCCGGCATTCCTCTGGGGATTGTAAAATCAAACACTGCATCTTTGGCAGTTCCTGAATTTCTGACAATGGCCGTTGTGCCCGGTTCACCTGTTATTGTATTGCCTGCATCTACTGTTGCTGAGAACTCTCCATTTTGAGCCTTTTGTTTCATCTCCTCTGTTGTCTTTTTTGACGATTCCGTTGCTTCCTTCGACTCATCTGTTGCCGTTTCTGCCTTTGCCGTTGCCATCTCCAGCTTTTCAATACATTCGTCTATAAATGAAGATCCATTTTCCGAATTCACCGGAATAGCTGATTTTGAAATTGTTAGCGGGTGATTAAACGTAAAAATGTTTTTCTCATTCAACATCAACTGCATCTGTAGAATAGATTCTCCAACTTCTGCGGTCATCTGTGTCGTCGTATTTACTGTAACAGAGTCTTCATTCACACTAACTGCCCCTGCAGCCTGTATCGCTTTTCCTGACGGTTTCTGAATAAATACACTAGCAGTTGTGCCTGTCGGTATATCATAGTCTCTAAAATAAAAAATCAATGGAATTCCATTTGTTCCCTGAACCATCTCTATTGGTTCTTTGTATGTATTTGTAAGGACGTATACGTCCCGTTCCATGTTGTTCATAGTTTTCACCTCCTTATGCCGGGATCCACCGGACTATATACACCCCTTGCGGCACTGATCCGCCACCCGGATACCGCAGTACGCAGTTCCACGGGTAATTGTAGTATCCAGTTACCCATATTTCCTGCCCTGTCTGATCCCCCGGCTGTCCCCCGACCTCATCACCAAACTCATTTATGCTTGCCTGGACAACTTGTCCATTCCCGACCGACATCGCAGTATGGCTCTCGTGATTTAACAACACATCGCCACGTTGCACTCCTGCTCCAGTAGCCATATTGACTTCCGACGTTACATCTTGAAATCCACAAGCCGTAAATACAGCGTACATGTTCCTGGTATTTGCGGCACCATTAGACTTAACCGGAACGCCCGCGTTCTCCCACGCTTGTATAAGCAGAGACGAGCAATCATAGTCTGGTCCCCATCGGCTGCCCTGATCGTAACCATGTGCAGGATCATTCGCTATATCAACAGCCCACCGTACTGCATCCTCTATCTTCTGGCTGCCTCCGGCATACTGGTTCAGGTAATCGTACCAATAACGGGCCTGGGAACGTCTGGCAGATTCTACCTCAACTCCTGCACGTTCAAAATTTTTGAGAAACGCACTTGCGAGATATTCTGGACTCTCTGTGCTTGTTTTAAAGTTGTCCCACGATAAGGGATATCCACTGGTCGGTATCCATTGCCCCGATGACGCTGAAAGCGTATCGATCCAGATCATCTGCCCTATGGGATCCGTTATATCGTACCCATTAGCAGATGCCCAATTCGTATAGTTTGTGGCCGGAGTCCATTGTACCAGGCCGTAACCACCATAATAATTCCCATAGATTAAGTCTTGCCATATGCCGGGGTTGATATTTGACTCACTCTGCATATTGCCGCACATTCCGGCTATAACATTCAATGACCATCCCCGGGCAGCGAAAAATGTATAAATCTCCAGGGCATTACCTTGCATCTGCGGCATTGTAAGGTAGTAGTTCCCTATTGTCCATCCCATCAGAATGCACCTTCTTTCGTATTTCCACCAGATAAAATACCGCAGTGGAAGTCCAGGTAAGTACCATCCGAGAACTCTGCTCTGCCTGTCTTTCCTAATGCACCATCGACCTCTAATGTTTTTGCATTAATACGAAAACATCCCAAATCTCCCAACATGAGCACGGAAACATTTTCTCCTGCTTCGATCCGCACCCAAGAATTAGAAATCGCGAATATTCGCCCTGCAAAACTTCCGTCTTTCGCTCGTATATTGAACGCTCCTTCTGATATTTCTATACTCCTGCCATACTTGTCACTTGCGCAAACATACTTACCTTTTGCGTAAACTCCGTTTTTGTCCAATCTTACAATTTCATTTCCAGCGGAATCCATTAACCTTGCTTTCCCGTTCTGGTCATTTTCACCTCCCAAGGTTATTGATGTCCCTGACAGGCTTCCTTTGGTAATCTCAATTCCATCTTTATCCCATTTTCCAATCTGTTTTCCATCCGTTCCTACCATTTGTAACACGCCGTTTCCATTTTCCTTGCCGCCAAGCTCAAGCGTCCCGCCTTTAATTCTATCCGCCAGCATAGTCCCAGCAGTAATAAAATTAGCGACAATAGAACCATCCATCGTCATGGCCAGATCGTAAGGACCATTGTAACCATTCAACGAATGCCCAAAGCCATTCTGATTCCATCGCCAGACATTCTTAGCCTTCTCAATCTCAGGGGTATCCATTATAAGGATTTCATACGGAACATCATTCTCGTCCTTATGAAAGATTACATACCCCCCATTCACCCCCGTAATCCAGTCTGTAGCCGACGAAATAGCGTTGTTCATAACGCTCCAAAAGCCACTGTTCGGATTCGTAATTTCATTCTTTATATCTTTAACAGACTCCTGTACTTTAGGTGCCGTGCTTGATAAAGTAACAACATTCTTCTCGGGATAAAATGGGTACTCCCAATACTCAACCACCTGATAGTTTATCGAAATATTTTTGATCTCATCAATCAATTTAATCACCGAAAAGAGTGAGAAATCCTGGAAACTATACATATCAGGATTAGTCTTCGCCAAATCCACTACAGTACACTCGTATGACCGTTCGGGTATAGATGCCGTCTTTAATCTCTCTTTGGCATCGTCCAGCAAATCCTTTTTTTCCTCATATCTGTCATCCTGCCAGTATGCGCACACAACTTTATCAGAATACTGAAAGTTTTCAACATATGGCTTCCCATTATTGATATCTTCGAAAGATAAACCTTTTTTCCCATAAGCATATAACCTTGTATAAAAAGAAGTCGACTTCCCTTTGTAGTTGATCTCCCTCAAATTCAAATCGCCTGATGCGAATGCACCAAGCGGTTCAAAATTATCAAGATGATATGATGATATTCTTTTCCTTTTAACATCAAATCTGAATACCACCTTGTAGGCATCCATACATTCCATAATAATGTCGAATGCGGTATACCCGCCTTCTATAGTCTGTTCTGCTTCTGAAAATGAATGATCAAAAAATGTCCACCCGGAAGGGAGGACACCGCTAATTGTTTCATATAAGGCCGCGTTATTATTTGTGTAATTAGGATTCATGTCCGCTTTCAGCTCATCCAGATTAAGCTGGCATTTCACCTTAGCCATTTGCATTCCTGCATCAATTGCTTTTACAAGGTAAGGCTGCTCGTATTCGACTACTGCTTCCTCTATGATCTTCGGATAGTTTTCATCATGTACAGATATGTTAAATATGAGTTCGTCAATTCCAGAGGCTTTCTGTACAATATAAAAATCATCGGTGTTAATTACTGCGCCTCCATTTGATACTAATTTAAGCATTCAATCCCTCCTAAAAATATACTGGATAATAGCCAACCGTCAGTAGATCTTTGCATGTGACATTGTTTAGTCCGGGAACTAGTGATGGGAAAGCCTTCCATTCAGCCCTGTTTGCATTAGGCCCGCCATTTACAAGAATTCTTTTATTTATCCCGTCAACCGTTATTTTTTCACCCTTTTTCACTTCTGGAAATTTTACTGTCTCAACAAAATAATTGGTCCCATTCTTTCCTACGGTAACTTCCAGAATACAGTCCGTTCTGGGCAGCGTGCTTTCACAATAAACCGTATTCTTCTTAACTTCCCGATACCTCCCATGCCGAATCCCCTTAAATACATAAGTAACTTCGATCAGCTGACCAGAAGGAAATGATGCCTCCCCAATACTTTCCAGAAAAGCAAAATACATGAACCCGTCCCCAATAATGATATCGGAACGCCCAAAAGCTTCGTTCTCAAATTTAGACTTTTTCAGGGCTGCATCGTGACTGTCCTTCCCCTCAAATACAATAGGCAAGGTTAATGTCCCCAAATTATAATTATTCGCCAGAAGGGTAAAGCCCGACCTGTTCCTCCCCTGAAAATATTCATTTTCCAACTCGGGGGAAGTATAGGAATAATCCATACGGAGTTTTCCCCCGAATAAATATAATGGCTTATTATTAATCCACATCTTACATCTCCTCCCAACTTAGCTGTTCGCCCATCCACCAGGCTATTGCCCTGGCAGCTTCCCGGCCTTCTATGTTCACCGGAACCTCTATTCTGACCGGAGGCCCCGCTTTACTGGAAATGTTTACATCCACGGCATGCAATGCTGCCTCCATGGCCGGCATTCCGCTTACATTTAACTCCGTTGCAGCCAGCATTTTTTCTATCCCTGCCAGGCCGCCTAGCTGATGCAGCTTTTTGTTTTCTTCTGCGGTCAGCACTGCCTCTCCCCTGTGTAATAATGCCGGAAAATCATCCGATGGGACATAATCCATACCCACACGCAGTCTTGACAGTGTTGGAAGACTGAATGACTTTCCTCCTACCAGTGGTATCCCGTCTGGTATTTTGATACTACCAAATTTACTAGACAGGCTATTCCAGCCATCGACAATGGCATTTATTGGTGTCTTGAATATATCTGCAAACGCACCAACAATATTTGAGAATATATTTTTTATATTCTCCCATGCCCCCTGCCAGTTACCTGTAAACACATTCTTTATGAAATCAATCAGCCCGTTGAAAATTCCTTTTACGTGGTCTGCCAGGGACAACATATTATCAGAAAAAATCATAGAAAAAATATTTTTAATATTTTCCCAGGCTCCCTGCCAATTGAGTGTAAATACATTTACAATAAACTCTCCTAGTTCTTTTAATGCGGCAGTGATTACCGCTAAATCCTCCTTAACTATAGCCATAATTACATCGAATACAAACTCAAATAATGGCATTAAGAAGGATTCCAGCAATTCCATAAGCGGCTTTAGTGCCGTATCTATCAGCACGATAAACGTATCTATCAGCGGCTTTAATGCCTCTCCCGCCAAAGCGAAGATAGGTTCCAGAAGCTCGCCAAATATTGTAATCAAAGGGGCAAGCACCTCCTGCACCAACGGCAGAACAGATTCAACCAACTCCATCATCAACGGAAGCAGCGCCTCCCCCAGAGGTATCATCAGCAGTTCAACACTCCGCTGCAGTTCTCCGAACATGGATCCCAGATCGTCGGAATTCATTTCTTTCATCTGCCCCATCGCATCGGACGTACCATAAACACCATCCTGTATTTCCGTCAGCTGTGCCACCGCTTCCGGCCCCAGTTCTTCCCACATGCTGCCGAATAACTCCATTCCCGCAGCATTCTGTTCCATCGGGTCTTCCATCCCGGCCAGGGCTTCCATGGTTTCTTCAAAGGCTTCCTTTGCGCTTTCTCCTCCGGCTGCAAATTTTTCCGTCATCTCGTCGGCGTTCAGCCCGATTGTCTCAAAGCTCTTCCTGGTCTCCTCTGAGCCCTCCAGTACACGGCTTGAAAATTCCCCCATGGCTTGACTAATGCTCTCCACACTCCAGGCCCCCGAGTCTGCACCTTTCTGGAATATGTTGAACATGTCATCCGCATCCAGTCCAATGCCTGAAAAACTTTCCGAATACTTGGATATACTTTCCAGCAGTTTTCCGGAAGAATTCAGATTTCCCTCATATCCGGCAGCAAGCAGATTCATCGCCTCTTCGCCCGATGTTCCGAACTGATCCATCATTACTTTGGCTGCCTTTGTGGTATCCTTAATCTCCAGTGCCCCGTTCGATACATCTTTCAACGTAAATGCCGATTCTGTGATACTCTGCAGGCTTACATCATCCATATCTCCCATGTTTGTTGTAACCTGTGCCATCGCATTTGCAATCTCATCAAAGCTCTGTCCATAATTATTGGCATATATATCTTCCAGGACACCCTGATACCGGTCCATTTCCTCGCTGCTCTTACCGGTTTGGATCATAAATCCATTCATCGCGCCGCGCATATCGTCTGCTGAGCCTAAAACAACTGCACCTACATCCAAAAAAGCGGATCCCATGTCGAATGCTAACTTTGCTGTACCGGTCATCCCCTCACTGAGACCGGCTATGCTTTTAAAAATAGGAGAAATACTGCCTGCGGCATCATCAAGAGAACTTTTTATCATTTTTCCTGTATTTTCTTTCAGGATAGTCTTAGGATCTTTCTTTTTTTCCTCGGTTTTCTTGTCAGCCTCGGCCATTTCTATGTAGTCTACATCAATAATGTCATCCTCTACATCAATTACTATATCCGGGGGTTTATATTCCACAATCTGATTCGGAAGTTTGTATTCAGCAATCTGATTCGATGGTTTCCATGGCACGATCTGCGCGTTTTCATCTACTGCCATATTTCTCACCTCCTTTTATTGTTTTGCCATACCCTCCAGTGCGGCGAAGAGTGCATCCAGCCCCCTCTGCCCTCCGTTTCCGCGCACTGGCAGAGCATAATAAGATTTCAGCTCCGAGAGTTCCTGGATTTGCTTCTGGTTCTTTCCATTGAACGGCGGCATCTCCATACTCCGGATCTTCATTACCCTTTTTATTTTTGTATCATCCGACAGGCCATCAAACAGAGCAATGAATTTACGCCACGATAGTTGTCCCTGCATGTCGATCAAATCCAACCCGTAATCCTGCATAAAGGAGGCGTAAATATACTCCCCGTCCTCCTCAAAATCCAGAATCGGAACCGGATTCTTCCTGATTTCAGGGCGTCTCTTCATGCTGATGCAGCGATTATAAATTTCGTTCAGAAGCTCTGCTTTTTCGTTAGCAGAAAACAGTTTCAGGTTCCACTCATTTTTCACAAGCATCTTAAGAGCAGTATCCAGTTTCTCCCACTCTGTCAGTTTTTCTTCACGAAAGAGCTGCTGTACCTCCAGCACAACATCAAAAGCAGGGATCACAAAGACAGCGGCCTTATCGGTAGGTATCCGGGTAGCGGGAATATCAGTCAGAAATCCCATCAGCCCACCTTCTTTTTTGAGAACCGCTTTTTCTTCCGGCTGTATTTCTCCAGTGCGTTCTTCCGGTTCTCCCGGGCCAGCTCTCTTACCTTGGGTACAACAATCTCGGTAATAAACGGCATCACTTCTGTTAGAATCTGGTTATAACGACTGCCGTAAAATTCGTAAATTATTTTTGTATTCCCGGCTCCGAATACGGACTCAATCATCGCCATTACCGCGTCGCCTAATTTTGTGTAAGCTTCTGTCAGGGATTCAGGGCTGGTGATATCAATTCCCTGTGCTTCGGCTCTAATACGCAGCAGCTCTACATACTTTTTACTCAGATTTTCCGCCACTTCATCCGGATCCAAATCCACATTCAGTGTATGAACAATGCTGCCTGCCTCGTCGACAAGCTCCAACTGTTCTATATAATGCTGGTTTCTTTTTGCCTGATATGCCATATCTTCTTCCTCCAAAAAAAGGAAGGCTTTACGCCTTCCTAAGCCTCCGTTTTTCCAATCACCGGTTTTCCATTTCCATGGATGGTGACAGTCAGCGCGTTCGGCTGATTGGAGTCCCCATAGCCCGGTGTAATGTTAGCCAGTGTTACAGGCCAGATAATCACATCGGAACCCTTCTGTAGTTTCAGGTGTGTCTTTCTGGCGCTTCCCAGCTCATACATTACTGCGTCGCTGAGAATATAGTCGCACGCAGGATCTCCCGGTTTTACATCGCCGGTCAGGGTCAGGGTCAGCTGTGCTCCCGTTACTTCTGTGCTGCCCCAGCCCTTATCTTTGTAATAGCTGGTCTGATAGAGTACTTCGTTCAGGGTCTGCGTCATATTCTTTGTCAGGGCTGCCAGAGACTCCCATTTTGCAGTCTCAGCATCCGGCGTTGTGTTGATAAATGCTTCTGTCTCATAGTTAATCTCTGGTGTAACTGTGTTTACCGGAAGTCCCGGTTCTGCAAATAACTGCATGTCATATTTTTCCATCATAATCTTTTCCTTTCAAAAATAAATTTTACAATTTAAAAGGCAGGAATAACGGTATGTTCCGTCTTCGTCCCTGCCTGTTTTACTAGGTTCCTCAACAACAGCTGTATCCAGCCAGGCGAATGTTTCACCATGGGGATATATTTTCAGCCGCTGCAGATAATCGCATATACTGCAGAGCCAGTCCATACACTGTTTCTGGCTCTTATGCCTGCTCATGAACATTGCCGGGATGACTTTGATCATCTGTTTATTATAGTAAACCGTATCCGTGGATCCCTGCCCCAATTCCACATATATGCCTTCATTTGCTCCCAGCTCCTTTAAGGATATCTCTGTACCCAGGCTGCAGTTTGCCTCTACTGTATTCAGCAATACATCCAAAAACTCTGTTTGCGGTGCCATTTTTTTGCCTCCTTCTCATTCATACCCGGAAGTTCAGGCATGTTTCATCAGTTCTATTTCATAATGGTGCAGGCGCTTTTCATCGTACATCGCCTCTACAGACCGGATCTTAAGTTTCTGTCCATTGAAAAAGATTACATCATCAACGGCAAATTTTATATCTTTTGGGAGACTGTTTTTACAATCATAAAATAAAGTGGCGGCCGACTGGATTTCCGCATTATTCTTATCGCGCACCATCTCCTCTGACGGTTCTATGCGCACGAATTGCAGATCCTGCTGGTTGGAAATCGCTGCCTCCGCCCAGCGTCCGGCGCTATCTTCCCTGGCATATAAAGCTGTATGGATGAGCAGTCTCTTAGGAATCGGACGCATGACTGCCACCTCCCCGGTATAGCAGCCCTGTGGCTGCTAAAATGCGCATCGCGCGGGGTGCATAAACCGCCGGCTGGCTTCTGCTGTCCTTCTCCCGGCCGCTGCTATATTTGAATTTCCCAAGCCGTGCGCTCTGCAGTTCAAATCCATGATCCAGTTCAGGTCCGCCATTGGCATCCAGATACTCAATCTGGGCGCAGACTGCCTTCTTTACAAGCTGCTGTATATGATCCGGCATAACCAGCATTGCCTCTGAAGTCAGACGGTACATGGTTATCTCTTCGACGATCTCCCCTGCCCGTTCGCAGAGGGCCTGGAATTCCGCATGCTCGACCGGCTCACCATGAAAAACTTCATGATAATATTGCTCTGTCACATATGGCATATTACCGCTCCTCCTTCCTTACTCGTGTACTTCATATAAGTACCTCCTTTTGTGGATTCGCAGCAATCAAAGCCAGTTCCTGCTCTGCCTCTTCCTTCGAGCACTTCATGATCTCACGAATCGCGGTCTGCTTTGACCTTAATCCCGCCTGTACCAGCCTGATATTTCTGTCAACGACTGTATCGGGATCCTCTAATACTGAATCATCAAAGTAAACCTGAACCTCAATCTCATCCGTGGCATTTTCTAAAAAGTGCAGACACTTGACCATTGCCCTAACGGCCATTTTTATGGGAATCCTATGTTTCTGCAGATTACGGTATAAATCTGTTTTATCCGCTATACTCCCCCTGTCCGCTTTTACCCTGCCGTCCTTTAATCTGTACCATCCGGCCCCCATGCCGCACTTCAGCGATAAAAGTTCCAGACATTTCTGAAGCCCCTGCTCGTGCTCGGTAATACGGATGTTCATATCCTGCTCTGTCAGCTTCAGGTCTCGTTCCTGCTCTCCCGGCATGGTAAAATAAACTGCGGCATTAGGGTCAAATACAGGCATTGCGCCCCCTTCGTTTTGTGTCTGCATCATCCTGGCGGCAGAATAGGGAACGAGAAGCCTTTTCCTACCCAAAATATACTCATTCATGTAACTGTCATAGATCAGGTCACAGCCTTCAATCAGGTCAATTGCATCCGCATAAACAGAACTTCCCATCGGGCTGTCAGGCTCCTGGGTGTTTACTATATTTGGAGTAGTAATTTGAAACATCGGCATATTGCACCCTGTCGGAACGACTTCCTGCATACCTGTCGGAAGTTCGGCTGTTTCCCCGGTCACTGCATCCAGGTATTTATTCTCTATGTAGTAAAGACTGCTGTTTTCTCCGATTCCCGGCATCCCCTTCCTGTGAATCTGAAGATAAATGTAATCATTCCCATTTACAGTCCTGACTGAACCAAATGCACATTCTGTAATTTCTCCTCCATTCCAGGTAATCGGGCAGATCATATCGCCCCGAATGCAATCAAGCCGTATGTTTCCATCCGGATCCCGATACTCTGTAAATGCTCCTGTACCAAGTGCGAAGGACGTTTCTAACATGCGTTTTGCTCTGACTGTAAAGTGATTTTCTTCCAAAATCTGATTCAGCCGGCTGTCAAAACTCCCTGCCGTTACAGAGATCCCTTCATTCATCAGCAGATCTGCCCAGTCCTCACAGACTTTTTTTGCCAGCCCCAGCCTGCGGTATTTCAGCATACTCTCTGCAGCCCCTTCCGAAACCACAGGTCCGCCGGCATTCTGATACCAGGTAAGCCATTCGCCTATCTTGTCATACATCGAATCGCTGACAGTTCTGTAGGATGTTTGTGTTTGTAAATAATTTTGTATAACTCTCATTTTTCACCTCTCATTCTGCAATGTACAGGATATAAAATATCTGGTAATTTCTCGTTTATTAAATTGATGCTGGATTTTATCCACAAAAAAAGCACCCTGTTTCAGGATACTTGTTTGGCGGATTACATCGCGGCATATTTGAAAGGTCATGACTAAAAGCCCCCTAGGATCATAAAAATCGGCGCCGTATCAAAGGAGACATGTTAATGAGAAATACCTCGAACAATTCCTTGAACTGTTCTATAATTATAATAGCATATTGCTTTTGTTAATTGTGTTAGAGAGTGGAGACTGCCTTTTCAAGATCCGCAGCATAAGCAGACTGCTGTTTTTTCAGGTACGACTTGACAAAAGGCTTCATCATGAGTTTTTTGGCCGTGACATTTTCTGTGAAATCGATGGTGGTTATTCCGTTCGCGTACGTAAAAATGCCAATCCAGTGCCCGCT
The DNA here is from genome assembly GCF_009680135.1 of Eubacterium sp. BIOML-A2. Taxonomy (NCBI): domain Bacteria; kingdom Bacillati; phylum Bacillota; class Clostridia; order Eubacteriales; family Eubacteriaceae; genus Eubacterium; species Eubacterium sp. BIOML-A2. The sequence continues at coordinate 9,467 of NZ_WKZK01000074.1, read as the reverse complement.
CATGTTGTCATTATCCATATCAAACTCCCATCGCCGGCAAGGCTCTGTATTTGTAATTGTAAAGGTTGTGGCATATCCCTCTTTTGTATATTCAATAAATCTGTTTTCGTCGATCACTTCTATCCTGTCCAGATCACTTCTCCATGAATAATTATCAAGTGAAGTTACGATATTCCATACTTTCTGGATCTCACATTGGAACGTTGCTTTCATATTTGAAATAGCCATGTTTGTTCTCCCTGTATTATTAACATTATAATTTCTGATCCATGCCCCTCATCCGTTAAACTCAACTCTCACCGTACAAATCTCCGCCTTAGTCCCTACTCTCATATAAGGCCCGAACACGCCGACTCCCGAGGTCACTATATTATGCATCTGCCCTTTCTCCAGATAACCATAAGGATTTTCCCACATCAGGCCGATTGTCAGATTACCAGGAAATGTCTGCCCATTATGCGTATGTCCGCACAGATCCATATCCACTCCCGCGCCGGCAAGCGCATCCAGTTCAGCCGGTTCATGGTCGATCACGATAATCGGCAGGCGCTTGTCCATGTCCGCCGTGATTTCTTCCGGAGTCTTCCGCTCTCTAATCCCCCTGCCGGGCCGGTGCAGATCCGGCCGCCCGTACAGATAAAAGCTGTCATCCACCAGCAGGCCCTCATCCTGCAGAAGTGTGATCCCCGCCTTTTCCAAAAAGGCATCCATACGGACATCACTTTCCTTCTTATCCCTCTTTCCTCCAAATGTAAAGCCAGCCAGAATCTTCTCCTCTATATCATGGTTTCCATAACATGCATAGGTTCCGTACCGGCTCCGAATCCCTTTTAAGATAGATATTAGGCGTTCAGGATCGTCCAGCGCCTCATACTCATTATCAAAAATATCCCCTGCAAGCACTACGATATCGGGTCTCTGCTCATTAATCCTGTCCACCATCTTCTCAATCTGGCTACAGCCCACATTGTACCCCATATGCAAATCCGCTGCCAGCACAATCCTGAGCTCTTTCAGCCTTCCCGCATCTTTATTCACCGTAATATCATAATCCGTAGCCCGCACAATCCTGGCATTTACCGCTCCCGTTATACACAGAACAGCCGCCGCTGTAATACAAACAGCGCCGGTCACAGCAAGCCGCTTTCTGCCGGCCTCCTCAGACCCGGATAACCGCCCGAACCGCCGCAGGATCAGCCGGATCGCATCCGCCGCGCCAATCACAGGCAAGGAGTAAAGCATTACCCCCAGCCAGTAATTTCCGGTCAGCTTCAGCAGACGTCCCAGCTCCCCCGGCGGAAACAGAAATCCGGTCAGTACTGCCGTCGACAAAATGATATATACTGCGATCATAGCAGCCCGCACGCTTTTTCTGCCAAAATGGCTGCTGCAGGTCTTCATCCACCGCAGCAGCCATCTAAGCATATAAACATTCAGCAAAATATAAACAGGTGATAAAAAAACTGCCAGCATTTAGTCCAGCTCCTTTACTTTTCTTCCCCGTACATATGCACCGTCAGCTGATTATATGGTATCTCAATTCCTTCCCTGTCAAAAGTCAGCTTAATCTCTTCCAAAAGCCGCCATTTCGTGGGCCAGAACTCATCTGTTTTTACCCACGCTCGCAGGCCCAGAATCACCGCGCTGTCCGCCAGAGAATCCACAAACACCTTGATATCCTCATCCTGCATAATCGCGTCATCCTTTGTCAGCAGCTCCTCCAGCAGCGCTTTCGCCTTTTTCAGATCGGCATGATAGGCGATCCCCACTTTCAGGTCCAGCTGACGCTCCGGCCTGGCGGTAACATTTGTCAGGCTGCTGTTCGCAAGCGTACCGTTTGGAATCACAATCGTCTTATTATCAACGGTAGACAGCTTTGTATAAAATATCTGAATCTCCTTTACGGTTCCCTCGTTTTTCCCTGTGTCCTCTATTATATAATCTCCTACCACAAAGGGCTTCAGCAAAAGGATCAGCACGCCTCCCGCAAAGTTGGATAAACTGCCCTGCAGCGCCAGGCCGATTGCGACACCGGCAGAAGCAATCAGTGCCGCTACAGAAGACGATTCCACGCCCAGCTTTGTAGCAATCGTAAAAATCAGCAGCGCATATAAGCTGAATTTTAACAGAGAATCTACAAACTGGATGACGCCCTGGTCGGCGCTGGTGCGCTGCAGCGAATGCTTCACAATCCTTTGGATCCATCGAATTACCACACGCCCTGCCAGAAAGAATACAAATGCAAGAACGACTCTTATCCCAAATCCGATCAGCGCCGGAAGATGTTCCTGAAAATACTCGGCCACACGGTTCACTTCCCCTGTCACCTCTGCCGCCACTTCCTCCGCCGATTTCAAATCAGATGCTGCTAATATCATATTCAAGCCTCCTTATTCTGTCTTTTCCCTCAGGGCCAGAAAAGCACACAGGTTTCCCCGCTTATCTCCTGCCGTTCTGTGGGAATATAAGATTTCACTGTTGCAGTGTGTACACAGATTTGTCACCGCAATATGTTCCTGTTTTATCCCCGCCTCAAGAAAGACCAGCTCATTTGCTCTCCAGAGATTCAGCTGATATCTGCCGTTTTCTTTCCTGTAAAATAACTCTCCCCAGAATTCCTCTTTATAATGCAGTTTAAACTGTTCAATCACATCTTCGCTTACTTCATAACATTCCTGGCAAATCGACGGCCCTACCGCCGCCAGGATATCCGAAGGGTTGGAGCCATACTGTTCCTCCATCAGTTCTACCGTCACTTTGCCAATCTTGGATACAGTTCCTCTCCACCCTGAGTGGCTTAAGCCCACCGCCTTTCTCACCGGGTCCACAAAGTACAGCGGCACGCAGTCCGCAAAAAACGTAACCAGACATATACCGGGAACGTTTGTCACAAGCCCATCCACATCCGTATAACTTCTCTCCCGGGTTATCCCCATTCCGCGGTCTGCTTCCGTAACCACGCGGACATTTGCGGTATGAGTCTGCTGGGTGAATACCATGTTTTCACATTTTATCCCCATAGCTTCCCCAATCCTCCTGAAGTTTTCCCTCACAGATTCTTCTTTATCCCCTCTGGTAAAGCTCAAATTCAGCGAAGAATAGCACCCCTCACTGACGCCCCCCAGTCTGGTTGAAAATCCATGATGCACGATCCCCGTATTTTGAAACAACGGATATTCCAAATATGGAGTATCCGTCTCTATCTCTTGAAAAATCTTTTTCTGATCTTTATACTGCAGTCCTAAGCTCATATACTCCCTTTCTGTCATCCGCAAAAAGCATTCCGGATATGTGTAATCCTACCTCTTTCAATCCCGATCACATCAAACCTGCACGGTATCTCCGTAAGGCCATGCACCATCAGATAATGTGAGGCACAGCGGTAAATCACCCTCTGCTTCTTTGGGCCTACCGCCTCCAGTGGGCTGCCCTTCCCTGAATCCCGACGGTATTTCACCTCACAGAACACGAGATATTCCCCGTCTCTTGCGATCAGATCGATCTCTCCGATGCGGCAGCGGTAATTATATTCCAGAACTACATATCCCTGCTGCTCCAGATAGTATCCGACCGCCTTTTCATAGTCCGTGCCGGTTCTCCGGTTATTCTGCTTTTCTGCATATTTCATATTCTGTTACTACTGCAATTTCACGTTACTTTTCACGGCCTATGGGCCGTGCATAGTAACGATTCCACACCCTATTGCCAACACCTGCCATACCGTCTGTATTTGCGGTATGGCATTTCATCCTGTACCCAGAAAACACCACAAATCTTATTCTGAAACAAAGTTTTTTATAAAAGATACCCGATGAATCGGTGTCGGTCCCAATTTTTTCAAAGCCTCGATATGAGCAGCAGAGCCATATCCCTTATTCTCTGCGAACCCGTAACCGGGCAGGATCTTGTCATATTCTGCCATCAGCCGGTCTCTGGTCACTTTGGCGATGATACTTGCCGCGGCGATTGAAACGCTTTTGGCATCCCCCTTGATGATCGGTACCTGGGGAAGCGTGATTCCCGGTATGGTAACCGCATCATTCAAAAGAAGCGTGGGAGCCGTTTTCAGCTCCTGCACCGCTATGCGCATGGCTTCGTATGTAGCCTGGAGTATATTGATTTTATCAATGGTTGCGGGGCTGGCCATCCCGATCCCTGTGGCTACCGCTTTATCCAGAATCTCGTCGTAAAGCTCTTCTCTCTTTTTCGCTGAGAGCTTTTTAGAATCGTTGATATATAAGATTTCACAATCTTTGGGAAGGATCACTGCTCCCGCTACTACCGGGCCTGCCAGAGGTCCTCTGCCCACCTCGTCAATGCCGCAGATAAATGTATGTTCCTGATACTTCTTTTCATAGCATCTCATCTGCTCCAGACGGAATCGTTCTTCCTTCAGCTTTGCTTCCTGTTTTTTATACCTGGCAATCAGATTCTGTACCCCGCTGCGGGAATCCCCCTCATATTTTTCGTATAGTACCGATAATTCACGGGGCTCTGCCTGTTCAAACTCTAATTTAATACTGCGGATACTGTTACTCATGTTTGATCACCCCGAACCTGTCTAATGGCCATATGCGAATCCAGGCCCTTCCCAGCAGGTCTTTTCTATGCAGGACTCCTACACTGGCGTCACGGCTGTCCGCGCTGTGGTTCCGGTTATCTCCCAGTACAAAATACTCATCTTCTCCCAAAGTGATCGGATTCTCCGCAATCCCCGGATCCTGCATCTCTTCATTTCCATAGTGTTCATCAAGTTCTTCCCCGTCAACATACACACGGCCTCCCATCACCTGCACAGTCTCTCCCGGCAGTCCGATAATCCGTTTTATATAGTATGTATCCTCCTCATACTGATAAGGGAATACGATGATTTCATATCTCTTTGGTTCTCGAAAACGGAATGAGATCTTATCCACAATCAGATTATCTCCGTCCGACAGTGTCGTCTCCATAGAAGAGCCGCTGACACGTGTGCGCTGACCAACAAATGTAATAATCACATAGGTCAGCCCAACAATAATCAATATATACACGATCCAGCCAAGCAGTTCTCTTATGATGCTTCTTTCCTGGTCCATATCTTAACCTTCTTTCTGGCGTCTCTTTCTATATTATGCATAATCCTGAGGAAATTCAAGTGTTATTTTTCCCAGCCTGCCATTGCGGAAATCGTCCATCATAAGACGGGCGGCTTTTTCCGTGTCCAGCTCGCTTCCCTTTACCAGACAGTGCCTGCTCTCCGCGATATTTCTAAGGCAGGCAAAATGATCTTCCGATTCCTCTATCTGATATTTTTCCTCCAGAATTCCGGGATAGGACTGCTTCAAAAATCCAATTAATTCCATAGCCAGTTCCTCTGTATTCAGTATCTCATCCTTTATAGATCCGATAAATGCCAGCCGAAGTCCCACGGTCTGATCCTCAAATTTGGGCCAGAGTATTCCCGGAGTATCCAGAAGCTCCACATTTTTATTGAGCCTGATCCACTGCTTTCCCTTTGTTACGCCGGGTTTATTGCCGGTCTTTGTACAGGCCTTCCCTGCAAGTGCATTAATAAACGTAGATTTTCCAACATTCGGAATCCCCACTACCATTGCCCGGACGGGACGGTTCAGTATTCCCCGTTTCCTGTCTCTTTCTATCTTCTCTTTGCAGGCCTCCTGGATTACGCCCTGTATGGACTTAATCCCTCCGCCTTTTTTGGAATTCACCTTTACTACGGAATATCCTTTTTCCTTAAAATATTCTGCCCACGCATCATTCCACTTGTCCTCTGCTAAATCCGATTTGTTCAGCAGTATCAGCCTGGCCTTGTTCTTTCCCAGATCATCGATCTCGGGATTTCTGCTGCTCACCGGAATTCTGGCGTCCACCAGCTCAATGACAAGGTCTATCAGCTTTATATTTTCCTGCATCATGCGTTTTGCCTTGGTCATATGACCCGGGTACCACTGAAAATGCATCTGTACTCCTCCTCTATCTCCTGACAAAGCCAAAATCCGGGCCCGGACTGGCCACGAACCAGACCTTCCCAAAGATTTCGCTTCGTTTTACATTACCGATGTCTGCCATCCGGCTGTCATCGCTGCCGGCATGGTTATCGCCCATCACAAAATATTCATCCCCGCCCAACTGCAGCGGCTCATCGGCGATTCCTGCCTCCTCTATATCCTCCGCAAAAATATGCTGTGTCACTTCTTCTTCATTAATAAAGACTTTTCCGTCTTTAATCTGCACGGTTTCCCCCGGAAGTCCGACAATCCTTTTAATAGAATAATGAGTATTTTCGTTTCCGTTTGGCTTAAACGCAACAATATCGCCGCGTTTTGGTTTGCTTGCATTATAAACAAGCCTGTTTACCAGAACAACATCTCCATTCTTCAAAACAGGCTTCATGGAGTCCCCTGCATTGCTGACCCGCTGTCCAAAAAACCAGACGAGCATAAAAGCTATGGCGCAGACAATGATAATCTGCACGATCCAGTTCGCAATCTCTCCCCTGTTCTGCTTCTGTGCCTGGGTCTTTTCTCTCCGGAATCGGAGTTCCGGCCTGCCGGTGTCAAACTTCAGCTCTTGTTTCTTTTTCCGCCTGCGCTTCTGATTCGCCCGTCCCCGGCGCTTTTTCCGAAAGTTTAAATCCCGCATATTCTTCCCCTATAAACTGCCAAAACTGGTACTGTTCAAAGGCGAGCCTGTAAACAGCAACCCGAAACTGTCTGCAGTAAAATTCACTGAATATCTTCATGATATATAAAAGGGACAATATACATGTTGTACTTGTCCCTCTCATAGTTACTATTTTACTAATTCTTTTACCTTTGCTCTCTTACCAACGCGGTCTCTCAAGTAGTTCAGTTTCGCTCTTCTTACTTTACCTTTACGTACAACTTCTACTTTTTCAACGTTTGGTGAGTGTAACGGCCAAGTCTTTTCAACGCCGATTCCGTTGGAATTCTTTCTTACTGTGAAAGTAGCTCTTGTGCTTCCCCCCTGTTTCTTCAGGACTGTTCCCTCAAAAACCTGGATTCTTTCACGGTTACCCTCTTTAATCTTGGCATATACTTTAACGGTATCACCTACATTAAACTCCGGTACATTCTCTTTTAACTGCTCTGCTTCAATACTCTTAATAATATCGTTCATTGTGTGACCTCCTTAATATTTAGACGTTCTTAATGCCTGCTTACATGTTCCTATCAGTATTCCTGTCACACAGCACACACGATTCCGTGCAGATGCTCTGCAATAAAATATCCGATACCAGCAAGTCTGTTATTGCATCAGAGGACCATCGCTTTTCATTTCACAACTGTTGTATTTTACCATACTTTCCTATAAGTTTCAAGCCTTTTTTCGTCTCTTTTCCACGTTACTCGTAACAGTTCAGGCAAGCCTGAACTGTTATCGCTGCTCAGCCTATCTGGGGGCTTTTGCCCAATTATACCTTCTTGCGGCAGCAAATTAAATATAGTTTACCATAGAAACTGCCGTCATTCCAGATGTTACCTGTATATTTCTTCTTTTTTTCATGATACGATCATTCCGTAATATTTTTGTAACAATTAAACAACATTTTAGGAGGTACATATTCATGAAACATAAGATATTACCGGCTCTGCTCACTGCAGCAGCCATAGGAACAGCAGGATTCTCGCCCCTCACAGTACAGGCGGTATCTATTGAAGAAACCAGACAGGTGCTTCAATCCAAAGGGATCTATATTGCAGGCCCTCTGAGCAGCACAGAGGAACTCAAACAAAAACTTGAAGCACTCGGCTATGACTGCACCATCCCGGACTGGCTTGACTGCATCATTCCGGGACAGCCGGAGAATCCGGATCTCCCGGATAACAACCAGCCGGAAAACCCGGATCTCCCGGATGACAACCAGCCGGAAAACCCGGAACTTCCGGACAACAACCAGCCAGAGAATCCGGATCTCCCGGACGGAAACCAGCCTGGTACCCCAGAGCTTCCGGACAATAATCAACCGGAAACTCCCGAGCAGCCGGATGTTGACGAGAGCGATAACGCATTCATCCAGCAGGTCGTAACTCTGGTAAACCAGGAACGCGCCAAAGCCGGTCTTTCCCCTGTCAAAGCAGACGTGTCTGTACAGGCAGCCGCTCAGGTCCGTGCGAAAGAAATCGAGACCTCATTTTCACACACACGCCCGGACGGCAGTTCCTTCAGCACTGCATTAACACAGCAGGGCGTCACCTACCGAGGTTCCGGCGAGAACATTGCCTGGGGACAGAAAACTCCTGAGCAGGTTATGAACGGCTGGATGAACAGTGACGGACACAGAGCCAATATTCTCAATAAGAATTACACCACAATAGGGGTAGGGCTCTATCAGAACGCCTCCGGAACTAACTACTGGACCCAGTTGTTTACCTATTAAACTCAGATTCAGTAAAACTCTGCCAATATTAAGGAATGGGATATCTGAGGAAGCATCACGAAATGCGCACAGATATCCCTCTTTAAATAACCTGCAAAATGTTTGCCCGCAGTTTGTCCTGAAGGTGCACTAACAGAATACTCGTCTAGACCTTATTTAAGAAACCCTTCCTCCAATTCATCACTTTTAGTTTGTTAGTTTGATTCTTTCTCCTGTTGTACTATGCCAGAAAATCTGCTAAAATAAAATCATAATTCCAAAAGGAGAAATCTATGAAGCATACAGCAACACTGGAAGATGCAAGCCACTCTTTTGATGAAGCCGTTTACACATTGCGGAAACATTTTACTCATACAAATCACACCGAACCAGAACAGATTAAATTAGCAAATGAATACTATAAATGGACATCCCTAAAAACTAATTTAATTATGAATGAAAAGTCTTTTCAAATCCCTCCCTCTGCCTTGCCTAATACCATCAAACCATCTTCTTTTCAGTGGCTCCTCCCTGAAAAGCAAGCTGTCGTAACCAAGTATTATCAATACAATAAAGACACCGGTAAATACGTTATTTCCGTCAAAAAAAGCGATATTCCAAATGATGCTATAGAACTAATTTCCCGTTCTTTGGTTTTAATACGTAAAGCTGTTGTATGGGTAGATTTTGGATATAACATCGGCAGTGAATTTGGCGGCAGACATCCTGCCATTATATTAAAAAACCTCAAGGATTCCCTGGTTGTTATACCGCTTTCCTCTCAAGAGCCTAAAAGTATGGACTATAATGTAAAAGTGGACAAAGTATACGGATATCCTTTGATGGACAGGTGGGCTAATGTGACACGTATTACACAGGTAAGCTTATCCAGAGTACATTACCAAAAGATTGGTGATGTGAAGCCAGCCATTTTGAATGAAATCAGTAAGAAAATGAAAACTTGTGGTATAGCTTAAAACCTAGTACATATGCTAATATAGATTACAGCTAGCGTAAAATTTTATTCGGATTAAATGAAAAGAGGACACCACTTTGTGATAAAGTATTTATGGCTTGCAACCAA
>NZ_WKZK01000073.1:0-25602 GCF_009680135.1 Eubacterium sp. BIOML-A2 | reverse complement strand
TGAAGAGCCGTATGCGGGAAAGCCGCACGTACGGTTCTGGAAAGGATTATACATTGCGAAATGTGTATTTACTAAACAACTATGAAGAAATTAAAGGCACACATGATTTGCCATACCCATTGGGACAGGGAATGGTATCTGACACGGGAACAATTCAGGACAAAACTGGTCAGGCTCATAGACGGGCTTCTGGATCTGGTTGAAGAGGTTCCGGAATATGTTTCATTTATGCTGGACGGGCAGACAATAGCGATCGAAGATTATCTGGAGATAAAACCGTATTGCAGAGAGCGTCTTTTCAACGCGCTGAAGACGGGAAAAATTATCTGTGGACCATGGTATGTTCTGCCGGATGAACTGTTAATCAGCGGGGAGTCTCATATAAGGAATTATCTGAAAGGCGCCCAGGTAACGGCGGAAGCAGGGCATAAAATGGCGACGGCCTACCTGCCGGACTCCTTCGGGCATCCGGCACAGATGCCTCAGATAGCAGAGGGGCTGGGGATGCATACAGTGGTATTCTGGCGGGGCGCTTCCAGTGAAATGGATAAGACGGAATTTTACTGGGAATCTCCTTTTCCGGACTCGAGTGTCCTTTGTGTCCATATGCCCCATGGCTATGGCAACAGCGGGAACCTGAGCAGTGATATGGATATTACCGTGCCAAGGGTGAAAGAACTCCTTGAAAGCCTGGGGGCAAAATCAACAACAGATGTGGTTCTTCTGATGAACGGCTCGGATCATATCATAGGGCAGAAAGATATCTGTGAGGTAGTCAGACAGCTGAACGAGCAGATACCGGAGTGTTGCATCGAACTGTCCACTATGGAAAATTACCTGAAAGAACTTCGGGAACAGTTAGAGAAACGTACAAAGGGGTCTGACCCCTTTGAACTGACAGCCTTCCGCGGTGAGATTCGTTCGGGCGAGCGCTCAATGCTGCTCGGAGGCACACTGTCAAGCAGAATGTATTTGAAGCAGAGAAATGATATTGTACAGAATAAAGCGGAACGCTATCTGGAACCTCTGCTTGCGCTTGAAAAACTGAGCGGACGGGAATTCGACAGCTGCGGGTATTTGGACTATATCTGGAAGAAGATTCTGGAGAACCATCCCCATGACAGCATCTGCGGATGCAGTATTGATGAGGTGCACCGGGAGATGATGACACGCTACGCCTGTGTAGAACAGCTGGAAGATACGCTGATGCACGACACTGTAGTGAGAAATGAAATGAAGGGACAGCAGACAGGCACGAGGGCAGCAGAAATCTCTCTGTTTGAACCGTGCGTCAAAGAACAGCCGGCCTATACGGAACTGGAGATCTGTTTGGATGAGACGCTTGTACAGTCTGTTGACTATACGAAGTCTGTGATTGTAGATTGTGAGAATCGTATCTGCCATCCGGAGATCCCGGCGGGAATCAGAATTACGGATGAGGCGGGAAGGAAGATACCACATGTTATTCTGGAGGCAAAGAAGGATTACAATACCTTGTACCAGGATCATACCATGCCGGAGATTTATAAGGTAAATAAGCTCCGCGTGGGTGTGATGCTTCCCGGCTTTACATATGGCTGCCACCAGCTGACGGCAGCGCCTTTTGATGAACCGTCTGTTTGGGCGGTCAGGACAGAGGGCAGTGCCATAGAGAATGAGTTCTACCGTCTGAGTGCAGGGGAAAAAGGGCTGCTCCTGCTGGATAAAAGGACACAGACGGAACACGAAGGATTTGCCAGAATGATCGATAAGGGGGATGCCGGTGATGAATATACATATTCATGGCCGGAAGAGGATCGCGAATGTACAATAGACGGTTCTGCACTGGAGGTTGAAAAAGAAATTCAGGCGGGTATCTGCCAGAGCCTGATACTCCGCGGAAATATGATACTTCCGGAAGCACTCAGTGAAGACCGCGAGTCAAGGAAAAAGACGATGACCAAATGTCCTTTCGTCATGAAAATCACCTTATACAGCGGGATAAATCGGATTGACTGTCATCTGGACTTTGAAAATAATGCAAGGGATCACAGGCTCCAGGTACAGTTTCCGTCAGGAATACGGACGGAAACCAGTGAGTCTTACCAGATTTTTGATATAACAGAGCGTCCCGTTGAAGTAGAAGTTCCGGAAAAATGGATGGAATATCCACAGTCCACACATCCTAATCACGGTTACGTTGGAGTTCATGACAGTTGTGAGGCGATGAGTGTGGGAACAACAGGGCTCCCGGAATATGAAGCAGTACAGACAGAAGCGGGAACAGCCGTAAACTTGACACTTCTCCGGTGTGTGGGGTGGCTTTCCAGAACGGATTTGCTGACACGGCATGGAAACGGAGGCTGGACAATTGAGACGGAGGAAGCGCAGTGTATCGGGAACCACAGCTTTGATTTTTGTGTAGTATATCATCCAAACCGCACGGCCGAAGCCTTTGATGTGATAGAGAGATTCCGCTGCCCTGTCTATACGCAGTCTTTAAAAAGCGGGTGCAGGAGTCTCCTGGCTGAAGAACATACGGGCAGTTTTATGAATAAGCTGCCAAAAGGCGTTCAGCTTTCAGCCCTGAAGATCTCGGAAAGGCAGGATGGAGTTATCCTGAGGATCTACAGCATTCTGGACAACAGGCAGGAAGTGGTTTTGCCGGTGCTGCCCGGAATGGATAAGGTATACATGGCGAACCTTGCGGAGGAAAAGCAGAAAAAACTGGAAGTGCGAAACGGAGAAATAAGATTTGATATCAAACCCGGACAGATTATAACGTTATATATCGATACAAAACCTTAGGAGGCGGAAATGAGATTCAAAGAGGATATTGATATAGTAAGAAAAAGACTGTATGCATTCTGGGACAGAGAGATGATAGACAGGGTACTGATATCAGTGACAGCCCCGAAAGAAAAGGGGAAAAATATTTCCATGTTCCATAATTCCCAAGATCTTACAGGAAAGCCCGAAGAGCTTCGGAAATACTGGGAAGATCCGGAGACAATATACCGAAATAACATGGAAAGGCTTGAAAATACGTTCTTAGGGGGCGAAACTCTCCCCATTATCTTTCAGAATTACGGAACCAGCGGGCACTGTAATTATTACGGGGCTGTCCCTGCTTATGGGAACGACACGATCTGGTTTGACCCGGTGTGGGAGGATTTATCTGAAGCAGAGGGCAGTTATACGGAAATACGCCTGAAACAACATCTTGAAATCACCCGCTGTCTGACGGAACACGCCAAAGACAGCTACTTTATAGGAATGCCGGACAGCAGCGGAACACTGGATGCACTGGGGCACCTCTACGGAACGGAAAACGTTCTGATGGATATGCTCTCCCAGCCGGAAGAAGTAAAGAAAGCAGTCCGGATTCTGAATGAAGGATGGATAAAAACGAATGAAATGTTTTATGGGATAACCGAGCAGCTCAATGGAGGCGGGGCACATGCCTGGATGCATCTTCTTGCTCCGGGGAGACTGGCGCATATGCAGTGCGATATGTCGGTGATGTTCTCGAAAGAGATGTACGGAGAATTCGTGGTGGATGAACTGGAACAACAGATGGAATGGCTGGAATACCCCGTGTACCATTTTGACGGTGTTGAACAGGAACAGCATCTGGATTACATACTGGGCCTGGAAAAATTGAAAGCAATTCAATGGACTCATGTCGCAGGACAGCCCCCGGCCTCCCATTACCTGCATATTCTGAAGCGCATGCAGGAGGCGGGGAAAGCCCTGATTATCATGGCGCCTCCGTCTGATGTCCCAATCCTGCTTGAACATCTTTCCGGGAAGGGATTGTATATTCATACAGAGACGGAGGAGATGGAGTCCGCAAAAGAGATTATAAAATATGTAGAGAAACACGGAAAGGAATAGATATGGAAAAAAGATACAAAGAATATCAGCATCATTTTCCGGCGGTTCTGAAGGGGGTGGAGACGGAAGGCGGAAACTTCAGAATCAAAGCGCTGGATAATTTCGGGGAATCAATCAACCTCTGCCTTTGTGCATTTCAGTCAGGTATCATACGGGTAAGGATTGCCAGGGGAGAATTCACACCGGTGAAGTATCCGGTGGTCAGAAGAGAATTTCTGCAGGAGGCATCTGTAAAAACAGCAGAGACAGAGGAAATGTACTGCATCACTACGGAAGAATACCGGATAGAAATAAAAAAATCCCCTTTTAGCTTCCGGATCTGCCATGCAGACGGAAGGATTGCCTGCCGGGAGAGCCAAAACGATGTGGATTCTGTGGGGGACGGATATAACCAGATACCACCGGCAGGGTACAGCATGGACGGAGACGAATTAAAGGGGATGAATCTGGGGTTTTTGCTTCATTATGATGAAAGTATCTATGGACTGGGCGAGCATTTTACACAGTTCGATAAGCGGGGGCAGACAGTGTCCATGCGGAATTTTGACACCCTGGGATGCAGGGATGAAACGGCATATAAGAACATTCCATTCTATATGAGTAGCTATGGCTATGGACTTTTTGTGCATCATCACGGAATCTTTGATTTTCATATCGGGAGTGAATCAGCGGCTACACTCAGTGCTCATATTCCGGACAGCTCGCTTGAATACTATCTGATTGTCAGACCGTCCCCGAAGGAGATACTTTCTGCCTTTGTAAATTTGACCGGGCCGGCTGTACTGCCTCCGAAATGGTCCTTTGGGCTGTGGTACTCAACGGGCTTTAAAGGGAATTCCGAAAAAAATGTGGAGGAGGACGCAAAGCGTTTCCGGTTGGAAAAGATTCCGTGTGATGTCATGCATTTTGACTGTTACTGGCTCAGAGAAGATAAATGGTGTGATTTTGTGTGGGATGAAGCGCAGTATCCGAACCGAAGCGCTATGATAGCCGGACTGAAGGAAAATGGCTACAAAATCAGCCTGTGGATCAATCCCTATGTGACAATTACCACGGAAATGTATCAGGAAGGAAAGGAAAAGGGTTACTTTGCAAAGAACAAAGAAGGAGAACCTTATGAGGCGGACTTATGGCACGGACTGTTGTCGCCCTGCGTCCTTCTGGATTTTACCAATAAGGATGCGTCTGCATGGTTTAAGGCAAAGTTGAAAACTGTGCTAAAGGAAGGTGTGGATGTCCTGAAGACTGATTTTGGCGAAGACATTCCTTATGATGCTCTGTTTTCTAACGGGATGACAGGAAAAGAACTGAGGAATGTATATTCCAGGCTTTATAATCAGGCGGTATTTGAGGTTTCACAGGAATGCAAGGGAGCGGGAAATGCTCTTGTCTGGGCCAGAAGCGGCTGTGCAGGTATGCAGCAGTTTCCGGTCTGCTGGTCCGGAGATCCTCATTCCAGCTACGAAGGGATGGCCGCAACACTGCGTGCAGGCCTTTCTATGGCGATGTCAGGTGTCCTCTTCTGGAGCCACGACATGGGAGGGTTTTATGGTGACGTAACAAAAGAAATCTTTATCCGCTGGTCGCAGTTCGGTCTGTTTACATCGCACAGCCGCCTGCATGGTACAACCACAAGGCAGCCATGGGCTTACGATGAGGAGACGACTGACATTCTCAGACAATTTATCAGTCTGCGTTACCGGCTGATGCCGTATATCTGGAAAACCGCATCCGAGTGTGCAGGAAGCGGACTTCCGTTTATCCGCCCCATGGTACTGGAATATCCCGAAGACAGAAATGTAAGAGGGATGTATGACCAGTATTTCTTCGGAAAAGATATCCTTGTGGCCCCTGTTTTCGGCGGCAGAGATGCTGTCAGGCAGGTATATCTGCCTGAAGGAGCCTGGGTGGAGATGCTGGGGGATAAACGGACCTATACGGGTGGAAAATGGTATTCTTTCACGTGTCCCCTGGATTATATGCCTGTTTTTGCAAGAAAGGAAGCTGTCATTGAAACGGAAGCTGTTAAAATGTATGTGGAGGATGAAAGATGTTACTGTTCACACCCTGCGGGCGTACACAGTAACGGCATCTGCCCATTTAAAGTCGCCTACGGCGAGGGGCAGATGCTCCGAGACCATCACTTCAGCGGCTCCGATGCCGTGCAGCGAGGTGCACGGCACGGTCTGAACAGTAACAGAAAGATGACATCAAAAGAAAGAATGCTCTGTGCAATTGAGGGTGGGATCCCTGACAGACTGCCGGTGACGGTTCATCAATGGCAGCCGTATCATTTAAAAACATATATGAACGGAATGAGTGATATTGAGGCAAATAAAGCGTGTGGTCTGGATGCTTCGATCAATGTATTTTCTGTGTCAGGCGAAGAAAGCGATACGTGGAAAGTAAGCAGTACACGGGAGCAGAGGGAAGGCTTTTATGTGAAGCACTACACGATTGAGACGCCGGATGGAATACTGACGACCTCAGAAGGCATCAGTCCCATGACCAGCTGGGTGATGGAACATTTGATAAAAAAGGAGGAGGATATCCATCTTCTCAGGAAATACCGGCCTGTTCCAAAACTGGATCGAAAACTAGCTGTGCAGACTTATGATGCATTGGGAGAGGATGGTATATTAAGAACCTTCATATGGGGAAAACAGGGCGGTTGCTGGCAGGACGCCTGTGAATTGTATGGTGTCGAGAACCTGATACTGATGACCTATGACGATCCGGAGTGGGTACACGAGCTGCTTCAGATTTTGTTGGAGCAAAAGCTGGCTTATATTGAGGAAAATCTGCCGGGGATGCCCTTCGACCTTGTGGAGACCGGAGGCGGAGCTTCCAGCAACACCGTGATCTCACCCGATATCCACGAAGAATTCTGTCTTCCTTACGATATAAAAATGCATGATGCCCTGAAAAAGCACGGGTTTCGTTCCGTCTATCACACATGCGGGGGGATGACACGGATTGCGGATTTGATAGCAAAAAATCACTGCAGCGTATCGGAGACACTTTCTCCTGTGGCAGTTGGCGGGGACATCGGTAACAGGGCGGATGAGCAGAAAGTTTACAATGCACTTCATCCGTTTGTGGGGCTGATCGGGGGAATGGACCAATTCCATATTCTGGAGACGGGCACAAAAAAAGAGATCGAAACAGAGGTAAGACGGCTCTATGAAAGTTTTGGTCTGGACGGAGGATACATTCTGTCTGCCTGTGATCATTTTTTTGAAGTGCCGCCTCAAAACCTGCGCTATTTTTCCGATGCAGCTAAACATATTTTTTATTAATTTAAAGTCTTTCTGACGGGGGGGCGCACTGCGGCGTAAGAGGCTGCTGCTGCGATGCGGCCGCCGAAGGCACGGGTTTTGTGGGAGAAACTCTATTTGATGAGAGGAAAATAAAGGAGGTATCTATGATAGCGAGAGAACAGTATGAAGAATACAAGGTGAATACGCTTTCTGCACTCGATAAGGCAGGCATTGCCCTTACTGAAGAAGAAAAGAATCAGGTTGAAGTTGCAGATTTTGGGTTGAATCGGCTTAATGAAATCGGGCTGCAGGTTATTACATATGTAAATACGCAGAGGTGCTGTGCAAAGGAACTGGTTCTGATGCCTTACCAGATCTGTCCGGAGCACAGACATCCGGAAATTGACGGATTGAAAGGGAAGGAAGAGACATTCCGCTGCCGCAGGGGAACGGTCTTCCTGTATGTAGGCGGATTTGCAGACAGCGGACAAAAAGAAGGGATTGCCGGGAAGATTCCAAAAGATATGGAAGAATACTTTACTGTTTTTCATGAGATCTGTCTGCATCCGGGAGAACAATACACACTTGTGGAAGATACCCTGCACTGGTTCCAGGCAGGAGAAGAAGGATGTATTGTCTCGGAATTTTCGACCAGAAGCGTAGACGAGGCTGACATTTTTACAGATATTCACATAAACCGCATGCCGCAGGTGGGAGAATAGGAGGCAGGAGTATGCAGGATTACAGCAGTCAGGCAGCCTATATCAGAGAACTTGCCAAAAAGCTTGCAGAACTGCCTGATACACAAGAGAACATCAGTAAGCGGAAACGCTGGGCAGATCATAACGATCTGAGATCCCCTCAGCAGCCATTAATCTGGGTCTGCCCGGATGATGACGGCGGGTGGCTGGAACTTGTCCCGGAGTCTTCTCTGCAGTGTGAAGATCCCCTTCTGAGGGATATGGAGAATAAAATCAAAAAGTACCTTTACCAGGCCCAATACCTGAAAGATGATTTTGTGTTTGAAAAGCGTCTCTATTTTTCTTATCCGGGCACTTACACCGGGTATCTCTATGGTAATGCCAGGCAGGAGACGGCATGGGGGATTTCCATAGTAAAACCGGAGATTGGAACGAATGCATACCACCTTGATAATTTCCTGAAAACAGAAAAAGACTATGAAACCCTTCTGAATCATGAAGTGGATTTCCTGCCTGATATAGAGACAAAGAATGCGATGCAGGAGAAAGCCGGAGACGTACTGGAGGGGATTCTGGATTTTGAGTTTCAGCTTCCCTACAGTGTTCTTGTACAGAGCCATCTGATAGAAATGGTACATTTAAGAGGCCTGGAAAATCTGATGTATGATCTGTATGATGAGCCTGAACTTCTGAACAGCGTGTTCAGACATATGGGAGAGAGTAAGGCAAGGCTTTTGAAACGTCTGGAAGAAAAGCGGCTTTTATTTGATAACCGGATTAATATCTATACGGGTTCCGGGAGTTTAGGCTACACGAATGCTCCCTGGAAAGAGCCTGAAGACGTTAAGCTGAAGGATATGTGGGGATTTGCAGATGCCCAGGAATTCAGTAATGTTTCCCCGGAGATGTTTGAAAAATTCGCAATTGCCAACCAGAAGATTGGGCTGAATTTATTTGGAAGGGGATGCTATGGCTGTTGTGAGCCTCTCGACCACAAGTATGAGGCTATATACAGACATATCACAAACATAAGACGTCTGAGCGTCAGTCCATGGTCGGATATAGATGAAGCTGCAGAACAGATAGGCCAAAAAGCAATCTTTTCGTGGAAGCCGGATCCGTCCAAAATATGCACGGGATTTGACGAAAATGAAATACGGAAGTATCTGAAAGAAGTTGCTATAAAGACAAAGGACTGTTATATGGAGGTGATCTTAAAAGATATACGGACATGCGGACATACAAACAGGCATCTTGTAAAGTTTATAGAACTGGCCAGGGAGGCGTTTTCGTAATATAGCAACTTCCAGACAAATTTCCTATATCACAAACCCCTCAGGGGGGATGCACATGCTGCGAAAAGATATATTGCTGCAATGCTGCATTGCGGCGGGGCAAAGTGCGTATCCATATGATAACCAGAGAGGATATTAAAAGAAAGGCGTCAGTATGACAAAAAAAGAGAGAGTATCAGCGGCAATCCGGCATCAAAAAACTGATCGGGTTCCAAAAGGCGAACTGCATATTGACGCGGAACTTGCAAACCGGCTTCTGGGCAGGGAATATCCGCTGACCTATGAGTGTTTTGAGCGGGAGAAGGCGATTCGTGAACTTTTGCGGATGGATCTGGTTAATGTAGGCGAATGGCCGGAGTGGGAGCTTTCGCCAGGACAAAATGGGAAGCATCTGATACAGACTGTTTACGGCCAGATTTACGAGATGGGATCAGGAAGCCGGCGGCTTGTCAGAGCGGCTGTAGAAGAAATAGAAAATGCAGAGGCATACAAAAAGCCCGATAGTTCAAAAGTAACGGGGGAGATTGTAAAGCGTTTTGCACAGGAGACGGACTTTTTTGTGTTTGCTCAGATTGGCGGACCTGTCACACAGCTTGATGAAATGTTTAGTATGGAAGATTTTATGGTTTACAGTCTGACCAATACAGACGATATGCATAAGATTGCGGTAAAAGTGATGGAATATGAGATTGAGAAAGCCAAGATCTTTCTTGACAACGGGGCCGACGGGATCGTAATCGGGGACGATGTGGCCTTTAATACCGGTGTATTTCTCCCGCCCCATATTATGGAGCAGAATGTTTTTCCATTTTGGGATCAGGCTGTAAAAGAGATAAAAGCCTATAAAAATGTCCCTGTATTTCTGCATAGTGACGGAAATGTAAATGCTGTTTTAGAAAAAGTAACAGAAGCGGGATTTGATGGGATACAGTCCCTTCAGCCATCTGCTGGGATGGATATCGGCGAGGTAAAAAAGAAATACGGTAACAGACTGTGTCTGTGGGGGAATATTGATTTAGACTACATAATGTGCCATGCATCACCGGATGAAGTCAGGGCTTCCGTGAAAAAAACCATCAAAAAAGCAGGAGCGGATGGGGGATATATTTTGTCAACATGTAACACTTTGATTTCGTCAATTCCTCAGGAGAATATTTATGCAATGATTGGAGCAGCAGAATAAGGTATACCTTATTCTGCTGCTATGCCGCAGACCCGCCCGCAGGGCATGAGTTACGGGGTGCCCTTCGGGTATAGGATAAAAGGAGGATCAGGAAGTATGAAAAAATCAGGAATTCTAAATAGCGATATCTCAAGAGTACTCTCGTATATGGGGCATACAGATACCATAGCAATTGGAGACTGTGGGCTGCCTGTGCCAGAAGAGACAGAAAGGATTGACCTGGCTTTAAGAGAGGGGATGCCCTCCTTTATGGACGTGCTGGAGACAGTCTCGGCTGATATGAAAATCGAGAAAATTGTTCTGGCTGAGGAGATCAGGACTGACAATCCGATGGTTCTGGAACAGATCCTTGAACTTTGTGGAAATCTGCCGGAGCCGTGCAAGGTGGAATATATTTCACATGAAGAATTAAAACTTCGGCTTAAGACATGCAGGGCGGTGATCCGTACAGGGGAAGCGACACCTTATTCAAATATCATTCTGCAGTCCGGATGCAGGTTTTAAATAGGTGCAGGTATCGCAGCAAGGTCTAGTAAACAAATTTAATAGAATTTTTCTTGAATTCGCAGGAAGATTATGCTAAATTAAATGCACCCGGATGGGAAATATCCGGGTGCATTTCAAACATTCTTTCTATCTAATCATAAGGATTTCATTCTTTTGGACAAATTCGTCCGGTAATTCAATGTTTGAAAAAGAAATAAAAGTATATAAAAGCAGAAAAGGGTGATGCGTATTGACTGTGTAAATATGAAAGTCAAGGTTATTTTTTACATATAAATCATACCAGGAGAAAATAGAATATGGGAAAAAATGATGTATACATGAAACGATGGCTTTCCGACAAAGCCCGTTTTGCTGATTTGGTAAATGGTTTTTTGCTCCAGGGGAAACAGATTTTTTCAGGAGAATGCCTGTGCGTGGAATGTTATATGATGCTCTGAGCTATGCGGATCAGGTAAGCGAGATAAGAAAAAACAGAAAGAAAGACAGGACTTACGGAAGTCCTGCTGAATTTCTCTCAGGGTTGAACCAGACCGATCAGCTGTTTCCGATTATAACAATTATTTTTTATTATGGAGAAAAGGAATGGGATGGAAAGCAGGAATTACACGGTTTGCTGGGGATTGACAGAGAGGATTATAAGTTGCTGAAAAAGTATGTGCCCAATTACAAAATCAATCTGATTGATCCAAGAAAGTTGGATGAGTTAATGTGTTTTCAGACTGATTTACAGATTGTTTTCGGAATGCTAAAATGTAGAAAAAGCAAGGAAGAGTTATTGGGCTATGTGGAAAAAAATCAAGAATACTTTAGCAGTATAGACGAGGAGTCTTATAATGCGCTGCGGGTTATGCTTGGATCAGAGCTCGGTTTAAAGGAGAAGAAAGTAAAAACAGGAGGGATAGATATGTGCAAAGCATTGGATGACTTATATCAGGATGGAGTAAAGAAAGGATTAGAACAGGGAATTGAAGCGTTTATCGCCGATTATCGTGAAGAAGGCTTCAGTGAAGAGAAGATAAGAACAAAGCTGGTAAAACGCTTTTTAATAACCCCGGATCAAGCTCTGGATTATTGCAAAATGATTGTTTAGACAGAAAGGTGTAACAGTTCAGATAAGTCTGAACTGTTACATAAATGCTATATATCTTTCGATATATGTCAAAAACACGTTAATTTAACCGCCTCTTATAGAGTATCATCACTAATTTATCCGAAAGGTACATTGTAATTCATACCCTTTGGTTTAGAAAAAAGCAATGTCATAAGTTAAATACCCTGGTTGCAATACTGAAGTATACCAGTATAGAGCAGGTGTCTACCATAGTAGTAATAAGCGGTGAAGCCATAATCGCCGGATCCAGGTTCACCTTTCTGGCCAGCAGCGGCAGGATACACCCGATCAGCTTGGACAGGATGATCGTGATAACAAGGGAACACCCGATAACCAGAGCCAGCATCGAATCATGGTACATAATCAGGATCCGAATTCCGTTGGCCACTGCCAGTGCAACCCCGACGATGAGGGATACCCTGAATTCTTTGAATATTACTTTGAAAATATCCCGGAACTGAATCTCATTCAGCGCAATTCCCCGAATAATCAGCGTAGCACTCTGGGATCCGCAGTTTCCGCCGGTATCCATCAGCATAGGTATAAAAGAAACGAGCAGAGGGATAGCAGCAAACGCATCCTCATACTTTGTAATAATAGTCCCCGTGATTGTCGCAGAGAACATCAGGATCAGAAGCCATGCGATACGGTGTTTTGCGTGGCTGAACACGGAGGTCTCGAAGTAGGACTGTTCGCTTGGGCTCATGGCGGCCATCTTTGTGATATCCTCGGTAGCCTCCTCCACCATGACATCCATTGCATCGTCGAACGTGACGATTCCCACCATCAGTCCCTCGGCATCCAGTACCGGGAGAGCGAGCAGGTCATATCTGCGGAAGAGCTGAGCCACTTCCTCCTTGTCGGTGTGTGTGGAGACAGAGATGATTTCTGTTTCCATCAAATCCCGGATCAGCAGGTTGTCATCCGAGGTCATCAGTTCCTTGGCTGTCACAATGCCGATCAGTTTTCTCTTATCAGTTACATAACAGGTGTAGATCGTCTCTTTGTGAATTCCTGTTCTTTTAATATGGGCCATGGATTCCTCCACAGTCATTGACTGGCGCAGACCCACATATTCCGTCGTCATGATGCTTCCTGCGCTGTCATCCGGATAATTCAGGAGAAGATTGATCATGTTTCTCTCTGACTGGCTTACTGTATCCAGAATCCTAGTGACGAGATTAGCCGGAAGTTCCTCCAGCAGATCCACGGTATCATCCATATATAAGTCATCTAACAGCTCTTTTAATTCTTTTTCTGTAAACATTTCCACCAGATAAGTCTGCATGGAATTGTTCATATTGGCAAATACTTCTGCCGCTTTATCCTTGGGAATCAGGCGGAAAGCAAGGGCCAGTTCCCTGTCGTCTAAGTCCGAAAGAAGGGAGGCTATGTCCACTTCGTTCATGACATCCAAAATGCTCCTTACAGCTTTGTAGTGGTGCTGCGTAAGGAGTTCTACAAATATAACTTTGTCCATCATAATAACATCTCCAATCTGTATTCAATTCTAGTTTCTTACACGAATGATAACTGGCACCAGCGTCCATAACCTCACCACCTTTCTATAATGAAAAAAAACCGTCACTGCCTGAACAGTGACGGAAGCATAGCATACCCGTATATAAAAATCCACCGTTCAAGCTTTAGCATCACAGGGCATATCAATTGCATTAGGTTATGCCTTCACGACATAGCCTGCTAACCAGCTCGTTGTGTCTCCACAATCTCGCGGCAGCAATCTCAGGAAAATCCAAATCCCTGTGGTCGCCTCACCTACCGAAATGTTTTATTTAATTATCCTTACCCATTGTAGATCAACAAAAGAGATGTGTCAAGAAAAAACTGGAGATTAGTTGACGGGCTTTAGGGGGGGCGATGGTTGGGGGGCGCGATATGAAGGGATAGCCGCAAGCCGCCCAAGTGCACATATGCCGTTGCGGAATGCGGACACGAACCTAAGAAATTCTAGGAAGCCGGCAGCCGTGAAAGTGGAGCACGGGCATGACACATCACGAAAAATCTGATGATTTTTCGCGCTGGGTCAGCCGATTTTGTGATTCGGTGATCACAAAATCTCTCCGCTTTCACGGCTGCCGGCTTCCAAGAATTTCTAAGGTCCGCTTTAGCATTCCGCAACGGCATATGTGCATTTGGGCGGCTTGCGGCTATCCCTTCATATCGCTGGGCACATCCAATCGGTAGTAAAGATCGTCAACTGGGAGTGACTCCAAATCGGGGGCAGCGTATTGATTCGTTTGGCGGTATTGGATTGCTCCGGTACACTGTGCGTTTTCTGTTCAGGTGGTGCGAAAATATTGAACATTAAATGTGAACTATGCCAAGGAGAACTTTCATGTGCTTTCAGTGCAACTATTCCCGTTTCTGTAAGTTTATACTCTTACCTTCAATTAATGGAGCCTTTCTGTTCCACCAGACGAATCAATACGCTGTCCCCCTTACGGAACCGCTTCTGGTCGACGAGCTTAACTGCCGATTGGATGCGCCTAGCGAAATGAAGGGATTGCCGCAGGCCGCCCAAATGCACATATGCCGTTGAGAAATGCTAAAGCGGGCCTTAGAAATTCTTGGAAGCCGGCGGCCGAAAAAGCAGGGAGATTTTGTGATCACCGAATCACAAAATCAGGCGGCCCAGCGCGAGAAATCATCGGACTTCTCGTGATGTGCCGCCTGTGCCCTGCTTTTTTGGCTGTTGGCTTCCTAGAATTTCTTAGGTTCGTGTCCGCATTTCTCAACGGCATATGTGCATTTGGGCGGCCTGCGGCAATTCCTTTATTTCGCGCCCCCCCTCCCATGTTCTAAGGCCAGATTCCCCGCATATTTTTGGCGTCAATGACGCGCTTAACCGAGATCAGATATGCCCCTGTACGCAGGGAGACTTTCTTTTCCCTGGCGATATCCCATACGGACTGGAATGCCTGATCCATAATCTGCTTCAGCTGCTCGTTTACATGCTCCTCGCTCCATGAAATGGACTGGATATTCTGGACCCACTCGAAGTAAGAGACGACAACGCCGCCTGCATTGGAGAGAATATCGGGAACAACGGCGATTCCTTTTTTATCGAGTATCTCATCGGCGTCAATGGTTGTGGGGCCGTTGGCGGCTTCTACGATAACCCGGGCCTGTATCTTATCGGCGTTGGAAGTGTTGATCTGGTTTTCCAGTGCGGCAGGGATCAGTACGTCTACATCGAGTTCCAGTAATTCTGCGTTGGAAAGATGGATGGCGTTTCCGTCGTGATATCCTTCCAGAAGGTTGCCACGCTTCTGGGAAAGGTACTCCAGGATGGAAGGAATATCCAGTCCGTCCGGGTTGTACAGGGCGCAGGATACGTCGCTGACAGCGACGATTTTTAAGCCTTTTTCAGAGAGGAGCTTTGCGGACACACTGCCTACATTTCCCATGCCTTGAATGGCGGCTTTTGTATTTTCCGGATTCATCCCCAGAGCCTTTAGAATGTTCAGGGTTGTAATCATGACGCCGCGCCCTGTTGCCTCGTTTCTTCCCAGTGCTCCGCCGAGTTCAATTGGTTTACCGGTGACAACACCGGGGACGCAGTGGCCTTTCAGCATGCTGTACGTATCCATGATCCAGCCCATGACATTCGCATTTGTGCCGACATCAGGTGCGGGAATATCCTGGTCTGGCCCTATGATGGGGGCAATCATGGCTGTGAAGCGTCTTGTCAGGCTTCGAAGCTCGGTTTCCGAGAGCTTTGTGGGATCGCAGATAATACCCCCTTTTCCGCCGCCATAAGGGATATTAACAACGGCACACTTGAAGGTCATCCAGGCTGCCAGTGCCTTGACTTCGTCGAGGTCAACATTCTGGTGATAGCGGATGCCGCCTTTTGCAGGGCCGCGTGATGTTGAGTGCTGGACGCGGAACCCCTCAAAGACTTTTACGCTGCCATCGTCCATCCGGACCGGTACGGCAACCTTCAGTTCTCGTTCCGGGTATTTCACAGCCTCATAGTCGCTGGGTGTATAGCCGAGTATTTCGGCTGCATTGCTTACAACAGAGAGCATGTTTTCGTAGGGGTTATATTTTGCTTCCATTTTAATTATCTCCTTTCTGTTTGCTTTAAAATTTCAGCAGGGACGAGATGTCTGCAAGCTGGCATCCGGGGTTTAAATCACATGCACGCATTAGAAAGTTCAGCTTATCGATCCGTTCACCGGAGCGGGGAGCTCCGTTTTTGATGAAGCCAACCTGAAGTCCTACGGCGAAATCCATCACTACATCTCCAATAACGCCTCCGGCTCTTCCGGAAGGAATTGCAAGCAGACCATGTTCCTTTGCAAAGTTATAGGCATTCATAGCCTCTGTGATGGTGCCGACCTGATTTGGTTTTAGGATAAAACCGTCCAGAGCATTCAGTTCATAAGCTCTTTTCAAACGATCTAAGTTTGTTACAATAAAATCATCTCCGATGATATTCGTTCTGGTAATTTCCTTATGTGCTTTTGGATAAGACTCCCAATCTTCTTCGTCCAGCAGATCTTCGATAAATACAAAATTGAATTTCTGAGTCAGCATCTTCACATAATCGATCAGGGTTTCGGCAGTCACGCGCTCTCCCTTTAAAAGGTATGTATTGTTCTTCCGGTCGTACATTTCACTGGAGGCACAATCGAAGGCAAAACCGATTTTTCCTGTGTAACCGCATTTTTCTACTGCTTCAGAGATCAGATTCAAATTCACTTCCGGATCGGCAGACGGTGATGCATATCCATAGGAAGGTGCAACCACTGGTTTATGTCCCAAATACCTTTCAATTACTTTTTCCAGCTCTTGGAATGTATTGATGCCCATTTCAACTGCTTCGTAAATATCCGATGCACCGTATGGCATGATGATAAACTCATTGAATGGCTGTGTTAAGTCTGCGTAATGACCGCCATTTATTACATTAAAACTTGGAACCGGGACTGTTTGGATGGTATCACCGGCGATATACTGATATAATGTCTGGCGGGATGCCTCGGCAGCAGCACGAAATACTGCGATGGAAGTGGAGTAAATTGCGTTTCCGCCCAGACTCTTTTTTTCTGGTGTGCCGTCCAGATCGATCATGATCTGATCGATTTCTTTTTGCCTGGTGACATCCATACCGCATAATGCAGGCGCAATCAGATTGTTCACATTGTCAACCGCTTTATGTACACTCAAACCATGGTATTCGTCGGGATTGTTATCCCGCAGAACATAGGATTCAGACATGCCTACCGAAGAACCGGTGGGGGCGCACCCTCTGCCGAGACATCCGTCCTCAGTTACGACATCCACTTCTACCATAGGTCTGCATTTACAATCTACAATTTGCCGGGCATGGATTGATTTAATATTTGAATTCATAGCCTTAACCCTCAACTTTCGGAATATATAGTACGTTAAAGTCACAGAGATTTGTTCCTGTATTGCCGGTAAATACAGTATCTCCTATTGCTTCTAATGCCTCATAGCAGGCATGGCCCCGAAGGGCGGCGAATACATCGACGTCTTTATCAAGCGCCTGCTGATAGCTTCTGGAGTCACAAATACCTCCGGCTACAGGAGTAGTTCCGTCTGTTCCTTCGGAATCAATGGACAGCATGCAGGCCCCTTTTGTCTTTGCTGCAAGAATAGAAAAACTTAAAGTCAGTTCCTGTCCCGGACCGCCATGTCCGGTGATTGTACTGTTGTCCAGAATTTGTGTTGTAGTTTCGCCGGAACTTAAAATGACACAAGGCGGTTTGATTGGATTACCATATGCCTGTGCTTCTCTGGCGATGGAAGCGAAGAAGGAACCGGCGTCTTTACTTTCCCCTTCTAAAAAGGAAGAAAGTATGATAGCTGGTATCCCCATCTCTTCTGCGATCTCCTTTGCATAAATGCAGGAATCAGGCAGTGTGTTCAGCAGAAAATAGGTGTTGTCCGGAAAAGCCTTTGGTGTTTCTCCTTCTGGTCCGACGTTCATGAGATAATCTACGACATTTTTAGGAAGACGTTCGGCAACGTTGTAGTCCCGTATGACTCTCCTGGCATCTTCTAAAGTGGTCTTGTCAGGTCCCATTGGAGTACTTGCATACTTTTCGTAGGGCACGCCGATATCACCGGTTGCTGGATTGCCCACAGCATCGCTGATACCAAATCCAATCAATTCTGCCCCGACAGACTGGATCCGTTTTGCGAGCATCCCGCCGTTCATGGCGGAAATATGACGCCGGATGGCATTGATCTCATAGATTCCCGCACCGGATTTCAGCATGACGTCTGTAGTTTTGATTTCATCTTCCAAAGTGATTCCTTCGATAGGACAGCTCATAAGAGCAGAACTGCCGCCGCTGATCACAACGATAAATAAGTCATCCGGTCCGGCATGATCTACCAGATCTAGGATTTTTAGGCAGGCTTTGTAGCCGGCTTGATTTGGCAATGGATGGCCGCCTACATATACATCTGTGTTTTGAAAATGGTCTGTTTCTTCCGCAACTTTTACAATTGCGATCCCTTTGGTCAATTTATCACCAAGAACTTCATCTACAGCCATTGCCATATGATTGCAGGCTTTCCCTGCTCCGAGCAGATAAATATGTTTCTTTTTAGATAAGTCCCATGATTTGGAACCGATATGCAATATATCGCCGTTGAGTTTCATAATACTTTTTATGCGGTAATACGCATCGAGACGCTGTAATGTCTTATCTGTGATTTCGAGGACTACCTTCCTCGACTCCACATCTCCGTGGTCAATCAGTTTGTCGTAATTCTTGATTTTTTTCATAGATAGAATCTCCTTTAAATCTAACAACTAGCTGGTTAAAATATTAAATAAAACAAAAAACAGGATAAAAATGAAGGAATGTATTAAATTATACTTAAAGTATATTGCGATATATCAAATATGTCAATGTTAATTCTGAAAAATAAAATCATATTGGTGTTAATGCATAAAAAATGAGCGTATAATTTGGTAAAAATGGAAAAGTGAACAAAAAATAAGATAATTCGATTGACATATGCAATATATCAATATAAAATGGATGTATTAAATAAAACATTTTAAGGGAACGAAATGAAAGACAAATTGTTTTAGTATGGAAGGAGAAAAAACATGTCACACAAAACAGAATTTCTATATTTATCAGAAAGCGACACTATTGCGGCAGGGGTTCTTGATGCGGAAAAATGTATCGACAATGCAGAGGAGGTCTTTACTTTATTAAGCCAAGGGGATTATTTGATGGGAGGCAGTAATCATAACAGTCACGGATTGGGTATTGTATTTCCAAAAGAAACTCCATTTCCGAATATGCCGGTTGCGGGGCCGGACAGAAGATTTGTAGCAATGCCTGCTTATTTGGGCGGACGTTTTGATGTATGCGGAAATAAGTGGTATGGATCGAATGCCGAGAATCCAAAGAAGGGACTGCCGAGATCTGTTTTGACTGTAACCCTTAATGATAAGGATACAGGCGAACCGCTTTCTTTTATGTCAGCCAATCTCTTGAGTGCCGCCAGAACGGGAGCTGTTCCTGGTGTAGCTGCAAGGCATCTGGCGAGGAAAGATTCAGAAGTGATAACAGTACTTGGATGTGGTCAGATCAATCGCTCATGCTTACGTTCGATCTTAACACAGCTGCCCAATGTTAAGAAAGTTGTGTGTTTTGACATTTTTGAAGCTGCAGCACAGAAGTTCCTGGAGTGGGAGAAGGAAGAGCTGGGAGTTGACGGTGTTGTGGAACTGGATCTGGAAGCAGCATTGAAAGATGCAGATGTGATCACAGTCGCTGCCTCAAGACTAAAACCATTATATGTGAAAGACGAGTGGATGAAAGATGGCGTTACTTTGCTGATCACAGGACCAATGCAGACAGATGATTCTTATTGGATCAATACAAAACTGATCTATGATAATGTAAGACTTCATGAGGCTTACGTGCAGGAAGCAATCGAATCCGGGGATAAAGCAGGTTATTATAAAGGGGTGATTGGAGGTCCTATTTATACTTTGATTGATGACGGCAAGATGCCGTCTCTGGAGGAGTCTGCCAGTATCGGAGAAGTGATCATGGGAAGCAAGCCAGGCAGAACGGATGAGAAAGAAAGAATTACATTTGTTGCTTGTGGTATGGCTACATTTGATGTAGGTCTGGGGTATGATCTATACCAGACCGCATTAAAGGAAGGTATCGGAACGAAATTAACGTTATGGGATGATCCGTATCAAAAATAATGTGCGAAGGGAGTAATGAAAAGTGTCTTTATCTTTACTTATTATGATCATATGCTTTTTACTGCTAATGGTAATTGGCCTGCCCATCGCATATAATCTGATCGTCACGACACTCGTTTATACAATGGTCGCGGGATTTGATCCAATCCAGATGGCAATCAAAATGTATGGAGGAATGAACAGCTTTTCCTTTTTGGCGGTTCCGTTTTTTGTATTAACAGGACAGCTCATGCTCAGGGGCGGATTGCTGGAGCGGCTGATTAAGTTTGTAAATGCATGGTTCGGACGGTTTAAAGGGGCGATTGCGATCGTTACGATCGGGGCATCTCTGTTGATGGGATCGATCGTGGGGCTTGCAGTGGCATCGGCGGCATCTCTGGGAGCATTTTTGATTCCAATGATGAAAAAAGAGGGGTATTCAGCACCGTTTTCAGCAGCTGTCATGTCTTCAGCTTCCTTGCTCGGACCAATTATGCCACCAAGTGTTTTGATGATCCTTTACTGTACGGCAGTGGGAAAGACTTCCATTACTGGTATTTTTATGGCCGCCGTAACACCAGCCATACTGATTGCTCTGCTGCAATGTATGGTGGCGCACCGTGTTGCCAAGAAAAGGGATTATGCGTCTTATGGTAAGACGACCTTGTCGGAGAAGATGCATGCCACAAAGTCAGCGATTCCGGCACTGGTGCTGCCAGTGATTATTCTGGGCGGTATATTCAGCGGCATTTTCTCTATCACTGAGGCATCTGGCGTAGCAGTTGTTTATAGTGCTATTCTTGCTTTCTTTGTGAACAAGAGTGTGAAGTTAAAAGATATACCGGATATGATAATCGAAGCGGCTTCAACATCCGGCCTGGTATTGATCTTGGCAGGTGCGGGAACTGCAATGGCATGGGGAATTGCCAATGAACGAGTGATGGATATGCTGATCGGACCAATGTCAGCTCTTCCGCCGTGGGTGTTCTTGCTGATTGTGAATATAGTAATGCTGATCTGCGGGATGTTCATGGATGATTATGCATCTACGGTCATACTTGCACCTATTATTGGACCGATTGCATGGGCTCTTGGAATCAATCCGTTACATATCGGAGTGGTATTTTGTGTCAATCTGGTTGTGGGACTTGCGACTCCGCCATTTGGAATCACCTTATTCGTTACAAGCCCTGTAGCAGGGGTAAAATTGGAGGAAACGGCCAGAGAGTCCCTGCCATTTTTGGCAGTGACGATTGGAGTATTACTGTTAATCACGTTTGTGCCTCAGGTGGCACTTTGGCTGCCGAGTCTGATGGGATATACAGGATAAGAATAGAATATTAAGGAGAGAAAGATTATGAAGAAAAATATAAAACGATTTTTAGCAGCAGCTCTTGTCCTCTGTTTCAGTGTTTCAGCAGCCGGGTGCCAGATGAAGACCACGAACAGCTCCGGCGGTTCATCGGACGGAGGGGCTGCAGAGGAGGATGTTTCCGGAAATTACGTGATCCGTATCGCGTGTGAGAACTCAGAAACCTATCCTGCGACTCTTGGACTTGAGGTCATGAAGGAATATATTGAAAAAGAGACAGATGGTAATGTTGAGGTAAATATTTATGCAAGCGGTCAGCTGGGAGGAGAGGAAGAAACTCTGGAGCAGGTAGCTCAGGGCTCTTTGGAAATGGCAGTTGCATCTTTTGCTCCTGTGGTGACCTATGATCCGGAATTTGAAGTTATGGATATTCCGTTTGTATATAATACATATGAAGAGGCATGGATGGTATTAGACAGCCACATTGGAACAGATATGCTGGATTCTTTAAAAGAATGTGACATGATCGGCCTTGCATTTATGGAGAACGGTTTCAGACAAGTGACGAGCAGCAAGGCTCCGATTACCGGCATAGCTGATCTGAATAGTCTGAAGATTCGTACGATGCAGAATAATAACCATATGGAATTCTTTGCAGCGCTAGGTGCAAACCCGACTCCGGTAGCTTTTTCTGAACTTTATATGTCACTCTCTCAAAATACGGTAGATGCTCAGGAGAACCCGATCGCAAACGTTACAGATAAGAAACTTTACGAGGTACAGAAGTATTTATCGCTGACAAAACATATCTATGACGCAATGCCATTAGTCTGCAATCTTAAGTTTTTTGAAAGCCTGCCTGGAAAATATCAGGGCATCGTGAAAACAGGGGCCGTACTTGGTATGGAATACAGCCGGTTCTGTAACGCAGAGAGGGAAGAACTAATCTTAGATGAAGTGACCAATCTCGGAATGAAAGTAAATGAACTGGATGATGCGGCACGCGAAGAGATGAAAGCTGTTGCACAGCCAGCGGCAATGAAATCAGTTGCAAAGGATATCGGCCAGGATAAGGTAGATGCATATCTTGCTGATGTTGAGAAGGTACTTAATGAAATTAGCGATTATTAATCGGGAGAGGGTTAGAAATGATTGAAGCATTTGACAAAGTAATAACGGTTCTTTATAAAATTATAAAGGTGATTTTATGTGTTGTCCTGCTTACAATGGTTGGTGTATTGATGGCTCATATTATTTTCCGTTATGTTCTGAACAATTCTCTGACCTGGTCAGAAGAACTGTTAAAAATCCTGCTTGTATGGTTCGGGATGATGAGTGTGGCGATCTTAGCTGTTCGAAGAGAGCATGTATCGATCGTGATTTTTAAAGAGCATATGCCCAAGAAAATGTCCGCAGCCCTTACTAAGCTGACACAGATTATTACAGTTGTGATCTGTCTGATCGTCATTTACGTCGGCATACAATATGTACTTGCAGCCGGACATCGTCCCACACCTGCACTTCGTCTGCCATATGGATATGCATATGCATCAATTCCGGTATCTTTTGTCTTTGTAACGATTTTTGAACTTCGTAATCTGATCGTAGATCTGACCGGCAAAGGTAATTATGCCGCAATTGAAAAAAAAGAAGAAGATTTGACAGGCGGCAGTGATATGAAGCTGGATTAAACAGAAGCGGATTCTTATGTTGCTGGTACAGCGGTTTTTATGCGGATAGCAGAGAAACGCTGTGCCAGTTTTTGTATGGAGGAATGTGGAAGATGTATCATTTAGAAAAAAAGGATCAGTGGATTTATACAGACCGGGAACTTGATATGAAGGTCACAGTACCTTCAGGCTGGAACGCGGTCAAATTGGAGACGCCCAGGCTGCCGGCACTGCAAGATGAGGAAGCAGTAAAGAAGGCGATCAAATGCCCTGTTTATGGAAAATCGGTAAAAAATCTGGTTGTTGAAAAAAATGCAAAATCTGCATGTATTTTAGTATCGGATGCGACGAGAGCTGTTCCCACCGCGCGAATGCTGAAATATGTGGCAGAAGAGCTGCTCAGCGCAGGTATTCCTTATAATCAGATTTACGTTTTTGTGGCAATTGGTGTCCATCGGGAAGCAACGGAAATGGAGATGAAAAGTTTTCTTGGAGATCTTTATGGCAGGATATCCATTGAAAATCATACGCCTTTTGACAAGTCTAATTTGATCTTTTTAGGCGAGACAAGTCATGGTACACCTGTCTGGGTTAACCGGAAAGCATATAATTGTGATCTGCATATTCAGATCGGAAAGGTAGAACCCCATGAATTTGCGGGATTTTCAGGTGGGCGAAAATCTGTTTTACCGGGCGTCAGTGGGGAAGAAACAATCTTGATCAATCACAGGCCGAAAATGATCCTATCGGAAAATGCAGTCATAGGGGTGCTGGAAGGAAATCCGGTTCATGAGGACATGGTGGAGAGTGCGGAAATATTCAGGATTGACTTCGGAGTTAACTGTATTATCAACAATCGGCTGGAACTTTCCGCGGTTTTTGCAGGGGATATGACGAGGTGCCATTTGGCAGCGATAGAATATATCAAAAAATATCTTGGCGTCAAAATGAAGGCTCCGGACATTTTGGTAACTACACCGGGGCAGCCATTGGATATTGATTTTTATCAGGCAGTAAAGGCACTGATAGCTCTTACAGAAGTTCTCGATAAAAAAACGAAAGTGGTATTGTACTGCGAATGTCCGGAAGGAGTGAATTCGGAAGATATGCTGGGAGCTTTTAGAAGTGGAGAGAGTCTTGAACAAGTAATTTCTTATACGAAAGAAAACTATAAAATTCAAATGGATCATGTTTTGCTGCTTTCAAAGGTTTTGAAGAAAAATGTTGATATTTTTGTATGCTGTAAAAATGTTTTTGATGAAGAAATCAGGGAAATGTTCATGACTCCTTGTAAGACGCTCCAAGATGCGGTTGACGAGGCAGTCAAGCTTACAGAGAAGAAGGAAGGCGAGATTCTGTTTTATCCGAGACCTCAGACCGGGTTGCCGGTTTTGGAATAGGGATTCAT
Source organism: Eubacterium sp. BIOML-A2 (assembly GCF_009680135.1). Classification (NCBI taxonomy): domain Bacteria; kingdom Bacillati; phylum Bacillota; class Clostridia; order Eubacteriales; family Eubacteriaceae; genus Eubacterium; species Eubacterium sp. BIOML-A2. The sequence continues at coordinate 1,058 of NZ_WKZK01000073.1, read as the reverse complement.
TCTATTTTAGGCGCTGCAGTGCTTGGACTGAAAATATTCCAGGAACTGCAGCGTTTTTATAACCCCAGGTAAAATCCCTGGTTTAGAATAGATTCTGTCCGTTCGAGAACTCTTTGTGACTCTGCATAGTTCTTCTGAGCGATGGCGGCAATGAGATAATTGGAAAGGCTCAAAGGAGCTGCGTAAGAATTTTTGTAGGAAAGACTGGAAATGGAACAAGGCAGGATGACATCGCCATATCCCTGAACAGCACTATAGTTTTGACTGGTAAAAAGTATGATAGTGACCCCCTCGTTTTTCAGCCATGAAAGTACAGTGGTGCTTAGCTTTGAGTATCGGGGAAACAGATAAGCAACACAGACATCTCCTGGCTTTGCACTTACGATTTCTTCCGGATACAACATTCCTACGGATTGAATCAGATGAATGTTTTCCCGAATTTCACTTAAACGGGAAGCTGTGTAGTAGGATATGGAGAAGGAACTTCTCATTCCCAAAACATACACCGTAGGCGCGGTAGAGATCAGATCGATCGCCTTTTGCAGATCTTCTACATTTTGTGCCTCCAGTGTAGACTGAATGTTATGGATATCGTTTTGGAAAGAATCAGCCAATAGCGTGTTCGACGGATAGTCTTTGTGCAGTAATAATCGTTCTGGAAGGCTGACTTTTGTCTGGAACCCGTTTTGAATATCTTTTTGCATTTCTGAATAACCAGTGTATCCAAGCGCTCTTGAAAAACGTATGACGGTCGTAGTACTGACGCCAATACGGTCTGCAAGTTCTTCTAACGTACAGAATGCAATGGAGTTTAGGTTATTGGATAGATAATCTGCGATTACTTTTTGAGAGCGTGTAAAATCATTATAGTTATTATTTAAGGCTTGTAAAAAATTTGACATACCATATCCCCTGCCTATGTGTAATATATGTAGATTCTATCATTTGTTGAAAGGGGTGTCAACGAATGAAGTGAAAACGGATTGCGTAAATTTACCTTCGGAAATAATGGTGTAGAGTTCACCCATGATGTACTGATAAAGTATCAGACAATGACT
>NZ_WKZK01000072.1:0-25815 GCF_009680135.1 Eubacterium sp. BIOML-A2 | reverse complement strand
GGCATCGGCTGTTCTAGAATCACTTAGCAGCATGGGTGCATATCGCAACGGCATATACAGCCCCAGCACCTTCCCGGTCTCCCTGTCATGAAGCGTCCCCGTCCGTCGACAGGACTGAAGCCTGTCAACTAAATCCCGATTTAATAAGACATTATAAATAGTAAGAAAACTAATATTACCTTAATATTCATAATTTTACTGTGAATATAAGAATGATAAGATGTACATAGTTCGTAACAACAAATAATACATGGAGGGAAAGCTATGAAGAAGAAAATGATCAGTGCTGTATTAGCTCTTGCAATGCTCGGTTCACTGACGGCCTGCGGCAGCACAGGCAAGGAAGCAGATGCAGCAAAGGATGGTGCAAAGGCAGATGAGACAGTCAAGTTAAAAATCCTGACTGAGTTTGATCCACAGACTCTCGGGGAGGAATATCTGACTACTTTTGATGAGGTGGCGGATGAGCTGGGATATGAGATCGATGTAGAACGGGTAGACACGGAAACTTATAAGACAAAGATCCGTGTTGCCCTTCAGGGAAATGAACTGCCGGATATCTTTTTTACATGGGGGGATTCTTATACACAGCCGTTTTTGGATGCAAAAGCCCTCTATCCGATTGATGACGCGCTGAAGGAATTTGATGCGGAACTTTATCCGGCCTATGCTGTACCTTATGAGGACGGCCATATGTATACGGTTCCCCATCAGGCAAACGGGACATATATGACGTTCTATAATAAAAAGGTTTTCGAAAATCTGGGTATGGATGTGCCGACAAACTGGGACGAGCTTTTAGCAGTGGTGGATAAATGCAATGAGCAGGGAATCTACGCTCTGGGACTTGGAAATAAGGACCGCTGGGAGGGAGACCTCTTCTACAATGAGATGGTGCTCAGGGAAGATACAGATGCCTATAACAGGGCCATGGACGGCGATGGTGCATTTACGGACGAAGCATTTAAAAATGCAGCCGAAAAGGTAGAAACTCTTGTTGAAAAGGGTGCATTCCAGAAGGGATACATGCAGGCGACGACATCAGAGGTCATTGAGATGTTCAGGGCAGACCAGATTGCCATGTATCCGGTTGGCTCATGGATGCTTTCTACCATGATCGAGGGAGATTTGGCTGATAAAACGGGATATATGATGTTTCCTGCAACAGGCGCGGCAGAAGAAGTTGAGACCGCCACAACTTGTATGTCAGGCAGTCTGTCTCAGGGGCTGGTAGCGTCGGCAAGCAGTCAGTTTCCGGAGGAAGCAGCAAAATTCATTGTACGTTACGGTCAGAAAATAAATGACATTAATGTGAAAAAAGGAAATGTTGGATTTATGGAAACAGATGTCAAGCCAGAAGGCGAGGTTCATGAAATCCTGCAGCAGTATGAAAAAGATTTTAAAAACTACAAAGTTATGCAGACCTGGTGGTTCAGTCTGGTTGATGCGAAGATCGGCGAACCTATGCGTGATCTGTCACACCAGCAGTTCGCGGGACAGATAGAAGTCGATGATTTTCTGACGGAATTGAATACAATCATGAAACAATAACAATAGGAATACCGGTAGGCAGATCAGTTGCGCTGCCTGTCGGTATTTTCTATGTAAATAGACAGGAAGGCGGTTATACCATGCAGAAAATGCTGTCAAACAAAAAATATATTCTTCTTTTTGTATTGCCCGGACTGGTTATATTTCTGGCAATGTTTATCTTTCCGATTATTTATACAGCAGGGCTTAGCTTTACAGACTGGGAAGGAATCGGTGCAAAAGAATTTGTTGGCTTCGAGAATTATATAAAACTTTTAAGCTCTGATTCTGTGTTCCGTACGGGAGTAAAAAATACACTGATTATCCTGGTGGTGGCTGTTATAGGGCAGCTTTTGCCGGCCATGCTGTTTGCGGTGCTGCTATGGAAATTTACAAAGGGAACCCGTTTTTTCAGAAATGCCTACTTTATTCCTGTGATTCTTTCAACGGCAGCCATTTCCCTCTTATGGCAGAAAATTTATGACCCTAATTATGGCGTTCTTAATGACATTTTCACACGCCTTGGGATGTCAGAAGTGTGCAGAGGGTGGCTTACGGATGAGAAGACGGCTTTAATCGCTGTCATTATCCCGGTTATATGGCAGTACATCGGGTATCATCTTATCATTCTTTATGCCGGACTGAAGGGAATTCCGGAACAGTATGAAGAAGCAGCAAAGATTGACGGCGCCAGCGGCTTTAAGGCGTTCTTCTATGTTACGCTGCCTTTACTGAGGGATATCCTTAAGATCTGTGTCGTTCTGGCAACCGTTGGCGGGCTGAAGATATTCGATAATATCTATATCATGACAGGGGGCGGGCCTTACAACCTTACTACAACCATTGCCATACAGATGTATAAAGAATCCTTCCTGAAAATGCAGTTTGGATACGGCAGTGCAATTGCGGTTCTGCTGTCGGTTATCTGTATAGCAGCATTTCTGATTATCAACAAGGTGATGACCAAAGAAGCGGTGGAATATTAGGGGGGAATAATTAATGAAGAAAAAGACTTGTAAAATAATAGCTTACGCAGTCATGCTGCTTTTCGCGCTGATTCAGATTTTCCCATTTTTATGGCTGGTTAACTTTTCGCTGAAAGGAACTGCCCAGATATTTACGGAAAGCTCCCTTGCGCTGCCGGATCCAATTGTGTGGAGCAACTACCAGGAAGCGTGGATCAAGGGAAGTGTAGCAAAATACTTTATGAATAGTGTCCTGGTATCTGCAGTCAGCGTAGGTGGGATTTTGCTGATAGCAGGCATGATGGCATATGCCATCACCAGGCTTACATGGAAATGGAAAAAAGCCACCTTTAACTTACTGATGCTGGGAATGATGATTCCGATCCATGCGACGCTGATCCCGCTGTTTATTGTATTAAGGAAGATGCATCTGCTGAGCACCCACATGGGGATTATACTGCCATATATTGCAACCGGCCTGCCCCTTGCGGTATTTATCTATTCCAACTTTATCAGGAGCATTCCCTTTGAAATGGAATCGGCAGCGGCAATCGACGGATGTTCAATAACGAAAACATACTTTAAGATTATCCTTCCGATATTAAAACCCGCTACGGCGACAATCGCTATATTTTCCTTTATGAATATATGGAATGAATTCATCATGGCGTCCACATTTTTACAGAATCAGAGTTTGAATACACTTCCCGTCGGCCTCATGGCGTTTAAGGGACAGTATTTGACAGACTGGGGGCCGCTTGGGGCGGCAATTGTAATTGCAAGTATTCCGATTCTTTTGTTCTATTTTATATTCAGTGAACAGGTTGAGAAAAGCTTTGCGGCCGGTGCGGCGCTAAAATAAAAAATTAATAAAAAATGAGGTGAAAGTTATGAAAAATCCAATTATCCGCGGATTCCATCCGGATCCGTCCATCATAAGGGTAAAGGAAGACTACTATATTGCTACGTCGACTTTTGAATGGTTTCCGGGAGTCTGTCTCTATCATTCCCGGGATCTGGAGCATTGGGAGCAACTGCCGTCGCCGCTGAACAGAATATCCCAGTTGGATATGAAAGGAAATAAAAGTTCGGCCGGAGTGTATGCGCCGTGTCTGTCCTATGATAATGGAATCTATTATCTGGTCTATACAGATACAAAAAATCACTCAGGATTGTTCTGGGACTGCCATAATTATCTGGTTACGGCAAAAGATCCTGCCGGAGAATGGTCTGACCCGGTAGAGCTGAACTCCTCGGGATTTGACCCATCGCTGTTTCATGACAAAGACGGGCGTAAATGGCTGGTGAATATGACATTTGACTATAGAAAAGGGGACATACAGAAAAACTATCCGCTATGGTCAGGTATAGTGCTGCAGGAATATGATCCGGAAAGCAGGAAGCTGGTCGGGAAGTCCGAAATTATATGCAAAGGGACAGAAATTGGGACAGTAGAAGGGCCTCATCTGTATTATCATGACGGTTACTACTATTTGCTGTGTGCGGAAGGCGGAACGTTTGAGGGGCATGCAGTCACATTGGCCCGTTCCAGAAATATTTGGGGCCCCTACGAGACGAACCCGGGAAATCCTATTTTGACATCCAGAAATGATTGTACATTAAAGCTGCAGAGGGCCGGCCATGCCGATATCGTAGAAGCCCATAATGGGAAATGGTACATGGTATATTTATGCAGCAGGCCGCTGCCATCCAGAGGCGGAAGCGTAATGGGGCGAGAAACCGCCATACAGGAGGTGCAGTGGAACCAGGCGGGATGGCTTGAAACGGTGAACGGTACAGGGACGCCCGATGAAGCTTTCGAAAGTGGCTTGAAAGAGGAGGCTTATGAGCGCAAAGAGTTCTGGAACTTTCACACAAAGGAGCTGCCCATCGGATTTCAGACTCTGCGTATCCCTATGAAAGAATATATCCGTCTGGACGAGCGGCCGGGGTATCTGCGCTTATATGGCAGAGAATCACTAAGCTCAGACCATTCCAACGTAATGACGGCCAGGCGTCAGGAAGAGTTCTGCTTTACAGCCGAAACTAAAATGGAATTTCAGCCGCAGAATTATTTTCAAATGGCCGGAATCACCTATTTTTACGATACGATGAATCATTTTTATCTGTATATATCTGCAGATGACGATGGAAAGCGGGTTATTAATCTCTATCATAATGACATGGGCAACTATCATTTCCCAATGGGAAGAGAAGGAATCCCTATATCGGATGAGGGTGCTGTCTGGCTCAAAATGATGGTGTACTATGATAGAATTTCCTTTTACTGGTCATTAGATGGGGAAAAGTATGAACAGGCTGCCGACAGCCTGTACTGCGGAGACATGACCGATGAAGCATACCGCCGGGTATCTCAGGAGCGGTTTACCGGAAGCTTTGTGGGGATGGCATGTCAGAATTGTTATGAAGGGGACTGCTATGCAGACTTTGAATGGTTTGCATATAAGCAGGGGAATAAAGAGTAATATAAGAATGGACACTGTTGCTGTAAAGTAATGGTGTCCATTTAGCCTGGGATAAGATTAAAGAGCAATTACGCAGTTGATTAATAATCAAATCAATGTATCTATTAATTCGAATGCTGTGCTTGTAACAGATAAAATCGCAGATTTTTTGGCAATGAACAAAATCGGCGCCTTTGTTTCACTGCTGTGTTCCGAGACTTTTATATTTGATCAGATCACCGGCAGACCGGGCGCTGTGGGGCTGCAGGGATTAAAAAATTAGTGGATCATGGTGTTGACATTAGTCTGAATATGGTTGTGACGAAGCAGAATCTGGACTATGTGTTCGAGACAGCAAAATATGCAAAAGAAGAGTTTGGGGCCAAATATTTTAGCACTACGAAAGCTTCTTTTCCCAATAACGCGGGGGATGAATTCAAAAAACAGCTGCTCTCCTGTAAAGAATTCAATCAGATGCTAAACAGCCTGCTTAGAGTAAAAAAAGAACTGGGAATGCGGGTAGATAAAAGATATTTTGGCTGAAAATATGGTAGGTGTTTTTATTGGGGTAAAAACAAAAAAATCAATTTTTTGCACATATCTTTTTGTGCAAAATGAGGTATCCTAGGTGAAACAAGAAGGCCACAGCAAAAAGCTGTGAATGATGAAAGGAGAATGAAGTATGGGAACAGTAAGAGATTCAAGAGGCAATGCAATAGGAGAAACATCGAGCACTGTAGCAGAACCGATCAGGCCGCATCGTTCATGACGTTAATGTCAGATGCATTCCACCTGGAGGACTTCGAAAAAGCATATCATTATTATTGCGATGCGGTTTTATCGCTGAACGAAAACAGAACACTGGATGAAGCAGTGGCATTTGGTGCAAAATCGGCCATACCGGCGGAACTGGTAGAGCGGGCGATATGAAAGAATATTATGTAAAAATAAATTGAATTGCTGTAGTACTAAGAAGGCAGGAGTTAAGGAATGCCCAATGGGGATGCTTTGATAAACAAATGTGAGTAAAACTTTAATATGGCTAAAATAGAGACGGACAATCCTCCCTTATGATCACCAGCGCCACTTGGCAAATGATCATAAGAGAGGATGTTTTATTCCACACAAAATTAAGGTCATTTCATAGACCAAAAAAGATTAAAAAAATAATATAAAAGAAAATTATTAATAAAAATAGAGAATTATAGAGAATAACTAATAAAAACAGAGAAAAAATTCTCTATTTTGCTTGACTTTTTTCTCCGAATTGATATAATGTAGCTATATAAATTAAGAAAAGAAATGGAATATTAGTTAGTCTGCATGACATTAGGAGGATAAATATGGGCACCATAAAAGATGTAGCGAAAAAAGCCGGAGTCTCGGTATCTACGGTTTATAAGGTTTTTAATGATAACTACAGTACCCGCCCGGGAATAAAAGAGCGTGTACTGGAGGCCTGCAAGGAAGTGAATTATACGCACCATGCAGTAGTCCGCAACCGTAAGCTGTTAGGATTAATGTTCAGCGAGGCGAAGAATCCATTCACGAACGACCTGATCCAGATGATCATTGAAGAATTGGGAAGCGAATACGAAATCGTTGTATTATTCAGCAACGAAGATACAGACAGAGAAGAGCAGAATGTGGCCTGCCTGGAGTGCCTGGGGGTTGATGCATTAATCTTTGCAGCGGTGTCAAACTACAACTATCCAGAGATCGAAAAAATGATTGAGGAAGGCAAGCCGGTTATCCAGATTTTTATGTGTACCCACCAGGGCGCAGATACCATTCTTTTTGATGATGAGCTGGGAACATACCGGGCAGTAAAATACCTGCTGCAGAACGGGCATAAAGATATTCTGATGCTTTATAAATACCGGGAAGATTTTCCGCAAAGAGGCGACGGCTACAGGCGGGCCTTTGAAGAGGCAGGGCTGGAAGTTGATTCCCGTTTCTTATATGATATTCCCTATAATGACAGTATCAGGGGAATGATTCAAAACCATATTCAGGAATTGCAGCCTACTGCTATTTTAGCAGTGAATGAAATCATTGCTACCGCTGCAGTTGCTGCGCTTACCGAAATGAAACTGTCTTTTCCGGAGGATGTCAGTCTGATTATTTATGATGATTTACCCTGGGCGGCAGCCTCGGGAATCACCACGATTGGGCATGCTTTTGATTCTGCAGGGTCACTCTGTAAAAATATCCTGTCGAACTCAGGAAGTGCCGGTAAACCTCATGAGCCGGTCCGGCTGGTGATTGATCCGATGCTCATCGTACGTGATTCGGTAAAAATCTTAGATTCGAAATAGATGAAATAAGGGCCCAAACCAGTTATTAAGTCATTGCATCCGGAGGCGATGGTTAATAATAAATATGAACAAGTATAACCATGTTTAAAAGGTGAGGAGAAAATCATGAAAAAACGTGTAATTAGTGTATTAGTCATGAGTGCGTTACTGCTGGGATTAACAGCGTGCGGCAGCTCTGGTAATTCTACAGATAAGAAAGAAGATAAGAATGCGGGGAATGGTAAAATAACATTTACGTTTGCAGAGCATGTGGCGAATATTGAAGAACAGGCGCCCCAGGTATATGCTGTAGTTCAGGAATTTATGAAACAGAATCCGGATATTGTGATAGACATGACTGGTTCAGCGCAGGATGAACACACTCAGAAGATAAAATTAGCGTCACAATCGGATACTCTGCCGGATCTGTTCTATTCACTAAAAGGGGATGCCGATGCTATGGCGGAGGCAGGGCTGCTTGCAGATATTTCCGCAGACATTACGGATGATCAGGAATTTGTGGATGGTTTTCTGCCGGGAATGCTGGATGTAATGGAGATGGATGGAGCCATTTATGGGCTGCCAGCAGAGATTTTCTGCAATGGGATCTGGTATAACAAGGCGCTTTTTGAAGAATGCGGATTGGAAATACCCGTGACATATGATGATCTGATACATTGCGCTGAAGTATTTAATGAAAAGGGAATTGTCCCTATGGCACGTGGTACTAAGGATGTCTGGAGCAGCTGGTCGTTAATGACAATGCACGCCAGATACGGATTTTTTGACCATATAGATGGGATTTTCCAGGGCACGGACAACTGGCTGAACGACGATTACCTGCTGTTCTATGAAAAGCTTCAGGATATGTCAGAAAAAGGGATGTTTCCGGATAATGCGGCTTCTCTTGGTTATTGGGAAGCGACCGAGATGTTCCTTGGGGGAAAGGCAGCTATGTTTGACAGCGGGGCCTGGGATACCAAAAAGTTTGATGAAAGTGAATGGAAAGAAGACATTGGCTTCTGGTGGGGACCGACTTTCAGCGATGGTATCGGCAACCAGGAACTGGCTATGAAAGCGCCTTCTCATCCATATTGCGTCTCTGCTAAAACGAAAGAGGAAGAACCGGAAAAATATCAGGCAATCATCAAATTCCTTAAGTTTTATTATGGCCCTGAGGGGACAGCCATCATTGCCAGGGATAACCAGAGCGTGCCGGTGACCAGATATGAAGGTGAAATTGATGCAGAATCGTACCCGGTGTTTGCGAAAGTTATGGAGCGTATGAATGATGATTGGGAAAGTCCCGAGACCTGCCCCAATATGACCTTGCCCGGACAGTTTGAGACCACTTATTTTGAAAGCATGGCAGGAGTCATCAACGGTATCTATACGCCCGAAGAAGCGCTCCGGTATATGGATGAACAAACTGAAGCACAGGGGCTGATCCAATAAAGCAGACTGCTCGCCTGATGCCGCTTGGCGCAGGCGAGTTTTTCAATCAAACCGGAAATTCATTTTCTTTTAGAGAGAGGTAATTTTAATGCACTGGCTGAGCAAAAGAAGTACGAAAATTATTATGGTGCTGCCGGCTCTGATTCTTTTTGTGGGATTTGTTATTATACCTATTTTTATTAGTGTTTATTATAGTGTTACGGATTTTACAGGTATCGGAGAGGCACACTTTATAGGCTTGAAAAATTATCGGGTATTATTTCATGATAAGTTCTTTTTCATCGCCCTGAAAAATACATTCATCATTTTGATTTGTATAACAATCACAGTATTACCTATATCTTTTCTTGTGGCTTTACTGTTGGAAAAGTCCTTCAAGGGAAGCGGAATCATTCAATCCATGATCTTTGCGCCAAATGTAGTGGCGCCGATCCTGGTAGGCTTAATATGGCTGTTTATTTTAGACCCCAAAATGGGACTGATTAACGCGGTCCTGAAAGGAATTGGGCTGGAAGGATGGCAGCAGCAATGGATTGGCGGACAGACACTGACGCCTTATGCGGTAGCATTCGTCTATTTGTGGCAGGTTCTGGGGTTTTATACAACCATAAATATGGCGGGACTGCGCAGCATACCTTCGGATATTTACGAGGCATCTCAGATCGACGGAGCAAACCGGGTTCAGCAGGTTTGGCGGATTACGATTCCGATGATGAAGAATACCATCGTGATTAATACAGTTTTGATTATTACTGGCGGGTTTAAAATATTTGAGACAGTTCAACAGCTGACAAATGGCGGGCCCAATCATGTATCGGACGTGCTGGTTACTTATATGTACCACACCACGTTTACAACCTCACGTTATGGCTATGGTATGGCCATTGCCACAGTTTCCTTTATATTTTGTCTGATCTTTTCGATCATATATCTGACCAAAGTGAATAAGTCGATGCATCAGGAGGAGGGATAGATGATGTCAAAAACACGCAGATGGCCAAAAGCCCTGAGCCGTATCGTGCTGATTGTGATCACGGCATTAACCGCATTTCCGTTTTTGTGGCTCTTTGTTCTTTCCTTTAAGACGGATACGGAAATTCTGAACAGCCCGTTTTCTCTGCCGGAAAGTATCAGTTTTTCGAATTATGAGCGGGCGCTTCATACGCTGCCCCTGATAAAGATGTTCGGTAATACTCTTTTTGTAGCAGTTTTTGCCCTGGCGATCAGCCTGGTCTGTACCTTTATGCTGTCTTATGCTATTACACGCCTGCAGTTTAAATCAAAGCGTTTACAGAATGGTCTTTATCTGCTATTTGTGGCAGGCCTTACGATCCCCCCTTATATTGTGATTTTCCCTACTTACCGTATGATTGTTTCCATGGGATTGCTGGGAAACAGGGCGTCTTTGATCCTGCCGCTGGCGGCAACGACGATGGCACTGGGCGTTCTTTTAATGGTCGGGTTTCTCAGGGACTTTCCAAAAGAAATTGAAGAGGCGGCAATCATCGATGGCTGTAATATCTATCAGATGTGTACAAGAGTTGTTCTTCCGGTTATTAAACCGGTACTTGCTACGGTTATTATTTTTAATGTTTTGTATTTTTGGAATGAATACCCTATATCGTCGGTTCTGGTAAATGACCCTAAAATGATGACAATATCCCTGGGAGCTTCTATGTTCAGAGGGCGGTATAGCATGGACTACAGCGGAATGATTGCAGCCACGGTGATTATTATTATCCCGCAGCTTCTGTTTTATCTGCTTTTCCAGAAACATATTGTGGAAGGCATGACCGCCGGGGCTGTAAAAGGATAAGCGCGCCCGGACGATATTTAATAAAAAACGAAAAAAGGAGATTATTCATGAAACATTTAATATATCCCACAGAAGAGCTATTCTGTGACAATGAACAAAAAAAGTACCCCGGAACCGCAGGGTGTGTCGATTTCCTTTTAGGCGGAATCGGTACAGGCAATGTATCTTTGGGGGCAAGAGGGAATTTGACAACCTGGCAGATATTTAATCAACCGGGACAGCTCAACAGAATGCCGTATACTTTTTTTTCCATCTGGGCAAAACCCGAACATGGGAAGGCGGTTGCAAGAGTATTGGAAAGCAGGCTGAATCCTCCGTTTGCGAAATCTCAGGGCTTCTTCCGAAACGAAATGGCCGGTTTACCACGCTTTGACAGTGCAGAAATGGGCTCAGAATATCCATTTGTTAACTTTAAATTTACGGACGATCAGATGCCGGTTCAGGTAAGCTTAGAAGCATTTACGCCATTCATTCCGTTGAATGCGGATGATTCAGGAATACCCGGAGCGTATTTACAATACAAAGTAAAGAATCCGGGAAGAGAAAAGGTGGAAGTGTCGATTGCCGGTTCGATGAACAATGCCGTGGGTTTTGAAGGGTATAATAACTTTTCTTTTATGCAGCATGCAGGTGAAAGAGTAAACAGATACCGTGATGATAATGGAGTCAGAGGGATTACATATACGGGCAGTGGATTTTCCGACCAGCATATTACCTGGGGGGATATGGCTCTTACGACCACAGCGCCCGCAGAAAATATAACGGCAAAACCTGTTTGGTATCAGGGGCAGTGGACAGATGGGGGCGAGGATTTCTGGCAGGATTTTTCTAGTGACGGCAGGCTGGATGAGGCCAGCATTTATGAACAGGTAGGCAGTACCTGGGCAGAAAATTCGGATTTCAGCTTTCTTCATTTTACAGACAAAATTGGTTCTTTAAGCGTTACGCACAGTCTGGAACCGGGGGAAGAAAAGACGTTTACATTTATACTGACCTGGTATTTTCCCAACCGTCCGAAAATGTGGATTGAACTCGACAAGGACAGAGCCGATATCAATGCAGGCAATTACCAGGTGACAAAAAATTATTATGCAACCCTTTTTGCAGATGCATGGGAGGCAGCTGCTTATCTGGGCAATGAAAAAGAGCGCCTGTATCGTGAGAGCAAGGCCTTTTCTAATGCATTTTTCAGCACCACTTTACCGGGATATGTCTTAGAGGCAGCAGCCGATAATATAACGGTTATGCGCAGCCCCACCTGTTTCCGGATTGAGAATGGCGACTTTCTTGGCTGGGAAGGCGTTGATAATGATTTGGGCTGCGGCCCGGGAAATTGCACTCATGTCTGGAATTACGCCCAAAGTGTGGCGGTACTATTTCCGGAGCTGGAACGAACCATGCGCAGGATTGAGCTGGCCGATGAAATAAGAGAGGATGGTTACATGCCTTTTCGGGCGTACACACCGTTTGATCTGCCCCAATGGGAAATGACGCCTTCGGCAGACGGACAATTGGGAAGCGTCGTGAGGCTGTACCGGGAATGGGTGATCAGCGGCGACGATGCGATTGTCAGGGAATGCTGGCCGGGGGTTGAAAAAACTATGAGATATGCCGAGCAAATATGGGATCGTGACGGCGACGGTTTGTTAGAGGAGCCCCAGCATGTGACTTATGATACCGAACTGTATGGAATATCCAGTATGACCGGGAGCATTTATTTTGCGGCATTGACAGCGGCGGCTGAGATGGCGGAGCATATGGGGCATGCAGGAGACGCTGAGAAATATAGGGAATTAGCAAAAAATGGCAGGAGAAAACTGGACGAAATCAGCTGGAACGGCGAATTTTATGAGCAGATTGTTGACGACGTAAATGCGTATCGTTATCAGTACGGGAAAGGATGCCTTTCCGATCAGTTGCTGGGTCAGTTCATGGCCTTTAATGCACAGCTGGGTTATGTGATGTCTGAAGAACATGTGAAAAAGGCTGCGGCATCCATCTTCAAGTACAATTTTGTTGAACGTGCAAAAGAGAATGTTCATGCGGAGAGGGCGTTTATTTTAAATGATGAAAAAGGCCTGACGCCCTGTACCTGGCCGAATGGCGGCCGTCCGGTATTTCCTTTTGTCTATTATGGCGAGGTATGGACTGGAATTGAATATGAAGCAGCGGCGCTGCTGGCAAGAACGGGTCAGGTCGAAGAAGCCCTGACCATCGTGAAGGCGATTCGCGACCGGCACGACGGCTTCAAACGGAACCCCTTTAGTGAGAATGAATCAGGATATTACTATACAAGAGCCATGGCGTCATGGTCAGTATATGAAGCATTATTGGGCTATGAGTATGACATGCGCAGCAACAGACAGACGTTTGCACCCAGACTTCATGCAGATGACTTTACCGGATTCTGGTGTAATGGGAAAGCCTGGGGAATCTTCCGTCAGAAAAAGACCCAGGACGGCGGCCTGACGCAGGAAGTGGAAGTCCTGTATGGCGGTGAAGGAACTGTAAAGCGGGGGAAATAGTCATGAACAGTAACGAATAGTTATCAAATAAATTACCTACTTGACATATTCTGGAATTTTAGCTATGATACAACTATAATCTAAAATTTCAGATGCATAAATGCAATGCGAGGTAATTTATGTTTAACAGAGTAAAATACAGCAGTTTAAATGAGTTGATTTACGACGAAATAAAGAGCAAGATTCTCACAAATGAGTTAAAACCAAACGAAAAGCTGGACATTGACTACCTGAGCACATCTCTGGGGGTCAGCCGCACACCCGTGACCAATGCCCTGAAGTCCCTGCAAAAGGACGGCTACGTAGTAATCAATCCCCGAAGCGGCAGTTATGTAAGAGAGTTGACAAAGGAAGAGCTGGAATATATTTTTGATTTCCGGGAGGTATTAGAAGCCCAGGTAATCCGGAAAGCCATTACCAAGCTGGATAAGAAGAAGCTAAAAGAATTCGGAGAAAAGTTCAGGCTTATCTTAAGCGTCTCTTCTGTGGAGGGGGACGAGCAGGTACTGGATGTCGTGGAGAAGTTTTTTGAGATCGAGATTAAATTCCACGAGCATTTAATCGACGCCTGTCCATCCATTATCGGAGCAGAGATCATGAATCTGGTGGATCTGACCAAGCGGATTCGTAAGCTCCATATCATTTATAAATTGCACAAGGCAGGCTGGGAGTGCTTTAAAGAAGAGATAGAAATACATGTCCGTTTAATTGAAACTTTGATCAATGAAGAGTTAGAAGATAGCATCCGGTGGATTTCCACGGATATACACCACACAAAAGAAGAGATTATGGATTGCTTTGACATTATTAATCAGTCATGAGGCAGTTGGTGCCGGCGTAAGATTGCCGGCGCCTTTCAAAAGGAAAAATGTGAAATTTTACATTTTAAAGATGGAGGGAAAATATGTACAGAATCGAAGCGGCCGGAGACAAAATACATTACATTGACGACGAAGAAAAAAGAGACGCATTTCTGCCTATGGAGAATTTCATGGGGATGTACGAAACCGGAAATCCTCCGTCCATTAAGGAAGAAGAAATCAAGAACGCCGTAATAAGCCCAGTGGGAAAGGGGGAACGTTTAAGGGATATTGTAAGCAGGAAGCAGGCGGAAACGGCGGCAGTTATTATATCGGACGCTACCCGCGGCGTACCAACGGAGCGGGTTGCACCGTATATCATTGAGGAGCTGACGGCGGCCGGTATGAAAAAGGAGAATATTGCATTTATTGTGGCTCTTGGTGTCCACAGGGATGCAACGGAGAGTGAAATGAAGGGATTCTTAGGCACTCTCATGGGAGAAATTGCGATTGAAAACCATGATGCTTTCGACGACAATAAGTTGGTATATCTTGGCATGACTTCCCGCCGTACACCAGTGAAGGTAAATAAGAAGGTGTACGAAAGCGACGTAGTGATCACGATCGGCAAGGTAGAACTGCATGATATGGCCGGATTTTCAGGGGGAAGAAAGTCCATACTGCCGGGTGTTGCTTCACAGGAGACGATTGTGATCAACCACAGGCCGGAGATGATGGTGCATCCCAAAAGCTATGCAGGCAATCTGGAGGGAAATCCCATTCACGAGGATATGCTCGAGGCCGCTAACATGTGTGGTGTGGACTATTCGGTGAATATCGTAATGAATCAGGAATATGAGGTTGCGGGAATCTTCTCAGGGGAACTGCAGGAATCACATGAGGCTGCGTCTGCCTTTTTAAAAGGGTTCTGTATGGTGGAGCTTCCGGCAAAGCCAGATATCTATGTGGTATGTCCCGGGCACCCCTTAAATATCGATATGTACCAGGGCGTTAAGCCGTTAATTGCCCTGCACAGATTGGCAGATGAGAATACTACGGTGATATTGTACGGCGATTTCAACGAGGGAATCAACGCTCCGGATTTTATTGAACCTTTCCGGGCCTATCCGGATCTGGAGGAACTGAAGGAATACGTCTGGAGCCACTATGAGATACAGATGGATCACATTGTTCCTATAAGAGAGATCCTGAAAAAGAAAACCAGAGTCATGGTTGTCTCAGAGAATGTATCGAAAGAAGACCTGGCAGCTATGCACATGGAGAAGTATGACACGCTTCAGGAAGCGATTGACACCGCGATAAAAGCGCATGAGGCAGCATGTCCGAAGGCTGCGTTTTGCCCCCAGAGTTATCGAAGTATTCTTACATTTTTAAACAACTGAGATATTTTAACTCAATCTAAAATGTTAGATATTAAATTACAGACGACAGGAGAGAATCAGGATGAATAAGGAAAGCGCATTATATGCAGTAATAGAGAAAGAATATCCGGAAGTAGATTACGGAAAAGGAATGTATATCTATGATAAACAGGGAAAAAGATACATGGACTGTGCAGCCGGAATCGGCGTGGTAAATATCGGACACGGGGTGAAAGATGTCATTGATAAGATGACAAGGCAGGCAGAGAAGATCAGTTTTGTCTACGGAGGCACATTTACCAGTGATGTCAGAAGGCGTTTGGCGGATAAGATTGTCTCGATTGCACCAAAAGGCATGGATAAAGTATTTTTTTGTTCGGGTGGTTCCGAAGCCATGGAGTCACTTATGAAGATTGCCCGGCAGTACCAGTTGGAAGCCGGAAGGCCAAAGAAAAATAAAATCATATCCCGGTGGCAGAGCTATCACGGCAATACTATGGGTACACTGGCTTTGGGCGGAAGGCCCTCCTGGCGTGAAAAATATGAGGATTTCTTTCCTAAAAATATTTCCCAGATTGTCCCATGCAATTGTTACCGTTGTCCTTATCGTTTAGAAGAGGAGAGCTGTTCCTGCCAGTGCGCCCAGGAACTGGAAAGAAAAATCAAATACGAAGGGCCGGATACGGTGGCAGCCTTTGTAATGGAGCCTATTACAGGAACCACTGCGGCAGCCATTACGCCGCCTCAAAAATATATGAAGAAAATCCGGGAAATCTGTGATAAGTATGAGGTGTTGTTCTGCGTAGATGAAGTAATTACCGGCTTTGGAAGAACCGGAAAGAATTTTGCAGTAGACCATTACCAGATAACCCCGGATCTGATCGGATTTGCCAAGGGGCTTGGCAGCGGCTATGTGCCCATAGGCGGCGTCATCGTACATAAGAAAATTGTAGACGTTATCGCGGCTGGTACAGGGGCCTTAACACACAGCTTTACTTTCTCGGGGAACCCGCTGGCATGTGCGGGGGCAGAGGCCGTACTAGATTACATCATGGAGCATGGCCTGATTGAACGAAGCCGGAAAATGGGAGAGATTTTTCTAGAAAAGCTGCAGCCATTGAAAAAATATCCGGTTGTGGGGGATATCCGGGGGATCGGCCTTTTACTTGGTGTAGAATTTGTAAAAGACTGCAATACAAAAGAGCCGCTGGATTTTAATTTTTCCGCGGAAATATCACAATATTGTTTTCAGCATGGAATTATGATAACGGGAGGTGTGACAGGAAGCGCTGATGGTATTTTAGGGGATGCACTGCAGATAGCCCCGCCGTTTATCATTAGTGAGGAAGAAATAAAACAGGTGGCTGCCATGCTGGAGCAGGCCATAGAAGAAACTATGAGAAAATATCAGTTATGAGCACGCTCGTTATAAGAAAAGAGGTGTAAAAAATGGATTTATTAAAATTAATGGAACAGATTGACAGGCAGGAGCTGACTGATTTTTTACAGATAGCAGTTCAGATACCCAGCCATATTGAGCTGGAAAGCCAGGAAAAAGAAATCGGGCAGTATATCGCCGGAAAACTGCTTGCCGAAGGAATTGAAACAGAACTCCAAGTTGTAGAAGGAGAACGGGCTAACGTGATTGCCACCATTCACGGAACCGGCGAGGGCAAAAGTGTTACCTTTAACGGCCATATAGACAGCATTCCTCCGATTGATATGGAAGATCCTTATTCGGGCAGAATCGTTGGGGATGACCTGTACGGCAGGGGGGCCTGCGATATGAAGGGCGGCATTATTGCTATGGCCTACGCGATGATAGCCATTAAAAGATCCGGCCTTATCCCAAAGGGGGATATCGTGCTGTCGGCTATGATCGGAGAGGAGTATGGTAGCGACGGCGCCACTTATTATGCAAAGCATACCAAGCTGACAGATTATGGGATCTGTGGGGAACCAACGGACATGAAGATTGGTTCTGCACAGAAAGGTCTTCACTGGTTCCAGTTTGATATCCCCGGCAGGCGGACCCATTCCAGTGTTTCATCTACGGGGATCAATGCATTGAAGCGTCTCAATGAGCTGATGACCTGCATCAATGAAGACATGGAACCAAAGCTGAAGGGAAGAACACATCCCCTTCTGGGACCGTCGCTGGTGAATCTGGGAAAAGCATGGGGCGGGGAACAGCCTAACGTGGTGCCGGGGGACGCTCATCTTCAGGTAGAAAGAAGATACATCCCCGGAGAGACCCTGGAGAGTGTAAAAGCGGAATTAGATGAGGCAGTAAAAAAATGCAATGATGGATACGGGGAAGAGTACGCTATTACCTACGAATCCATGCCCTACAGCCTGAAGGTAAGCAAAACGCCCATGGATATTCCCGAGGGGCATCCCATCGTGCAGGGGATGAAAAAAGCAGGCATGGAAGTGCTGGGAGAGGAGCCGGAGATCTTCGGCGTTCCCTTCTGGGGGGATGCAGGAGTCTTATATGATGCAGGGTGCGACTGTATACTGTTTGGACCGGGAAGCATAAAAGACGCCCATTCAAAATGCGAAAAAGTCAGCCTGAGCAACGTTTATCAAGCCGCAAAAATCTATGCCGCGCTGCCTTTTGTTTTGGAATAGTTCTTTGATTGAGTACTCTGATTAGGTGAGGAGGGAATTTATGTCAAGTAAGGATACAGCTGTAAAAGAGAAGAAAAAATTTTCGATGCCCCCGGCATTTGCCCTGCTGGTTGTTATGATTTTAATTGGCGTGATCGCCACTTGGATCCTGCCCGCAGGAGAATTTGACCGGGAAATGAATGATGCCGGGAAAACCCTGGTAGTAGCCGGTTCCTATCACGGAGTAGAGGCCAGCCCGGTAAGCGTGTGGGAAGGGTTTATGGCAATTCCGCAGGGGATGGTCAAATCGGCTACCATCATTTTTGGAGTTCTGCTTATTGGAGGTTCCTTTACCATCATCGTATCAACGGGTATGATTCAGTCAGCGCTGGGAAAAGTTGAAAAGGTATTTAAAGGCAGAGAACTGCTAATGATCCCTATCATCATGGCTGCCGCTTCCGTAATGTGCTGTTTCATCGGCCTGCTGGAGCTTTCCATGGTTATCATACCGATATTGATCCCCATATGTCTGATTCTGGGCTTTGACTCCCTGACAGCGATTGCCATGGCCCTGGTTTCCACGGCAGCCGGTTTCGGCGCCGCCGTGGCCAATCCTTTTACTGTAGTTGTGGCTCAGCCGATTGGGGAACTGCCTCTGTATTCCGGCGCGGGATACCGCACCATCTGTCTCATCGTGATTACTGCAATCGGGATCGCGTATGTCATGCGCCATGCCATAAAAGTTCGGAAAAAACCGGAGCTCAGCATAACTTATCAAACAGACATTGAACTGAGAAAAGAGTATGGGGTTGGTAAAAAGGTAGAAATGACCGGCCGCAGAAAGGTGGCTATGTTTGCCTTCTTAATCTGTTTTGCGATTCTGATTGTGGGAGCATTAAAATTCTCCTGGGGACTGATTGAGATTGGAACGATGTTCCTGATCACGGGTCTGCTTGTAGGTTTTATCTGTAAGCTGTCCCTGACGGAAATCTGTGATAAATTTTCAGAGGGGCTTTCCGCCTTTATCGGCGCTGCTTTAATCAGTGGTTTTGCCAGCGGTATAACAATTGTTTTGGAAAACGGAAAGATTATCGATACTATCATCAATGCGGTAGCACAGCTGGTTCAGGCTCTGCCCCCGTCAGTGGCCGCAGTAGGGATGCTGATTACGCAGCTGCTTTTTAACTTTATCGTACCTTCCGGGTCGGGACAGGCTTTGGTATCTATGCCTATCATGTTCCCACTGGCCGATCTGGTGGGCGTCAGCAGACAGGTAGCGGTTTTGGCCTTCCAGTTTGGAGATGGACTGTCCAATATTGTGTGGCCGACTCTGGGATATCTGTGGGTTTGTATTGCCTATGGTAAAATCAAATACGAACAGTGGTTTAAGTTTATTATTCCTTTGATCGGTATATGGTATTTGGCATGTATGATTCTTCTGGTAATTGCACAGGGAATCGGATGGTCTTAAAATTAAGGACGGATTTGCTTTTTATGCAAATCCGTCTATTTGAAAAGGGGGAGTACTATGCAGGAAAACAAACTGTTTTTCGGATGTGTGGCAGATGATTTCACCGGTGCCGCGGACGGGGCGTCGTTCCTTGTAAAAAGCGGTATTTCTACGGCACTGTATAATGGGATACCAAAGAATAATCTGAAAGATAAGAACGTACAGGGGACAGTTATTGCTCTTAAAACGAGAAATGTAAAAAAGGAGCAGGCGGTGGCTGAATCCCTCAAAGCCTTTGCGTGGCTGAAAGAACAGGGGGCCAGAATCTTTTACTTCAAATACTGTTCCACCTTTGATTCCACGGAGGAGGGAAATATTGGACCGGTAATCGATGCAGTTATGGAAAAAACGGGATTTTCCTATACGGTATTATGCCCTTCGCTGCCGGTAAACGGACGTACGCTTACGGAGGGCAGGCTCTATGTGAATGGGAAGCTTTTAGAAGAGAGCCACATGAAAAACCATCCGCTGACACCCATGAAGAAATCACGGCTGGGGGATCTCATGAAGTCCCAGGGGAAGTACTGCTGTATAGAAACAAGGACCCCCTTAACGGAAAAAGCGAAAAAAGAGATTTCCCGGGAAATTGATAAAAACGCGCATTGTTACGTGGTGCCGGATTATGAAACGGATGTTCAGGGCCAGCAGATTGCCAAAGACTTTCCAGGCATTGGATTTTACACCGGAGGCTCGGGGCTGATGGAACATCTGGGAAAATACTTTGGGAGAACGTATGGATTCGAGATGGAAAAGGCAGAGGAAGTACCTGTAAAAGGCCCGACACTGCTCATGGCAGGCAGTTGTTCTAAAATTACTTTAGAACAGATTGCTGAATATCAAAAAAAAGGCCTACCATATTATAAGGTGATACCTGCCCGGCTGGCAGACGGCTCTTTAGATGCAGAGGGCATATGGAGAGAGGCACAGATAGGTCAGGCCTCGGAGATACTAATTTACAGTTCGGCATCTCCCGGTGAGGTAAAGAAAAACCAGGAGATGGGAAAGGAAACCATAGCCCGGAAGATAGAGGATACCATGGCTGATCTGATAACCATTGCAAGAAAAAACGGCATCAGGAAATATGTGATAGCCGGAGGCGAGACTTCCGGAGCCGCGATGAAAGCACTGGGATTCGAAGGGTACCATATCGGAAACAGCATTGCGCCGGGCATCCCGATAATGACCCCTTTGGATGGACCCGCATACCGCCTGGTGCTGAAATCGGGAAATTTCGGACAGCGGGATTTCTTTTTCCGGGCTATACAAATGTTAAAAGGAGAGGAGATATAAAATGACGGAGCAGTATTTTCAGGAAGCAATATGGATCGCTCACACCCTATTTGCAAAAGGGAGCGCCTCCGGATCATCCTCCAATATCAGTTTCCGCGCAGGGAACCAGATCTACATCTCAGGCAGCGGTACATGTTTCGGCACACTGACAGAAGAACAGTTCGCCTGTCTGACGATAGAAGGCGAACAGAGGAACAAAATAAAGCCAAGCAAAGAATTTCCACTGCATCAGGTAATTTATCAGGCCAAACCAGATATAAGGGGAGTGATACATACCCACAGCTTCTATGCAACGCTCTATTCGTGCATGGCCGTTGAGAATCCTGCGGATGTGATTCCGTCCTATACTCCTTATCTAAAAATGAAGGTGGGAACCATAGGCTTGATCCCCTATGCAAAGCCGGGGAGCCAACAACTCTTTTCCTATATGAGGGAGAGGGTTATGCTGTCCGACGGCTATCTATTAAAACAGCATGGCCCAGTAGTTGGCGGAAAAAGCCTTATGGATGCATTTTACGGGATAGAAGAACTGGAGGAGAGTGCAAAAATGGCATGGTATCTGAGGGAGCTTTATAGTCCCAGTAAGCTTACATAGTGAAGGCTGGCTGTAACTAAAAAGCTATACAGATCAGAGAGCACACGATTAAAAAAGACTCTAAAACTTACGCTGATATTAAAGAACCACCAATTCTATCCCATCCGCAGCTCCGGTCTGGAATCCTCACCGGGGAAATGAGTCTTTCCTACCGATAGGATGAGCCAGCTTAATGACAGGGATGCAGGGGAGGTACTGGGGCTGTATATGCCGGTGTGTATTGCACCGGCATATACAGCCCCAGTACCTCCCCTGCATCCCTGTCATTAAGTGTCCCCCCTCAACTGCCCCCAAGCCAAAACTTGTTCTCCATATCCCCAAATTTTAGATGCAGTGTTTGGGTTATGTGATATAATGTATTAAGATATTTCGGAAGATAAGGAGGCAGTATGAAGGATCAGATCAGGAAGAAGTTGTGTTTGATTATATCGGCGGCCATGCTTTTCTCTCTGCTGTTGAATGTTCTGCTTCAGGTTCATCTGGCGGAAAAGTCTATGAGGAGGGAATCTGAGAATTTATTCTGGCAGATTAATCAGATATTGGTGCAGAATGAAAAGGACGTTGAACAAATCAAAGCAGATTTTGCGAAGAACTGCCTCATTAATGCAAAGGCCGCTGCTTATATCATGCAGAACCGGCCGGAGATTATTGGGAATCAGCCGGAACTGGAGAAGATTGCTAAGCTGCTTCAGATCGATGAGTTTCACATATTTGATACGGAGGGAAACTTGTATGCGGGGTCGCAGCCTAAATATTTTGGGATGAATTTTAATTCCGGGGAGCAGATGCAGTTTTTTCTTCCAATGCTGGAGGACCGTTCTCTTGAGCTCTGCCAGGAGATAACCCCGAATACGGCAGAGAGCAAGCTTATGCAGTATGCGGCTGTCTGGCAGGAAGACGGCAAAGGGATTGTGCAGATTGGAATGGAACCCGACCGTGTTGTAGAGGCTATGAAAAGAAATGAGCTTTCCTATATATTTTCAATTGTTACTGCGGATGAGGGAAATGTAATCTGTGCGATAGATCCTGATACCCATAAAGTGCTGGGATCTACAGACAGCAATTATATTAACAGAGATGTCAAAGAACTGGGGATAAAAGGGGAGGCTCTGGCGGATGGAGAAGAGGGATTCCGGACGGAGTTTGACGGGGAAAAGAGTTACTGTTTGTTCTCGCGCACGGGTTCCGTAATACTTGGGCGGATCTGTCCCGAGAGCACAATGTACCGGAATATATCTAAAAATACGCTTATGCTGTCCTTGTATCTTGCGCTGCTGGGCGTGATTATTATTGCGGCAATTTCCAGGTATCTGGACAGATATATAGTGCGGGGGATTTCATCGGTCAATAAAAAACTGCGTGTGATTACCGGAGGTGATCTGGATACCCGGGTGAGCGTAAATACGACACCGGAATTTGCCGAACTGAGCGACCAGATTAATGAGATGATAGAAAGCCTGCTGGATATGCCGAATAAATTATCAGCAGTGCTGGATATTGTGAAGATTCCGGTGGGGATCTATGAGTACCGGCTGAATATGAAGCGGGTGATGGCTACGAGCGGTATGAGAAGTATTCTTTGTCTATCTTCAGAAGAAACAGAGAAGATTCTGTCAGACCACGGTACGTTTGAAGCAAAACTGGAGGAGATCCGCCGATGTCCGGAGGAGGCAGAACGGGGGATTTACCGACTTCCCTGGGAAGAGGAACGGTATATCCGAATGGATTCCATTCCTTACGAGAATGGCACTTTGGGTATTATCCTGGATGTGACGGAAGACATGGTTGAAAAGCACCATATTGTATATGAAAGAGACCGGGATTTCCTGACGGGCTTATATAACCGCCGGGCATTCTACAGCAGGTTTGAAGGAATCATGAGCGGAAAGCCGGAATGCGGTCATGCGGTGCTGTTTCTTGCCGATGCCGACGGACTAAAAAAGGTAAACGATCAATATGGGCATGCAGGCGGAGACGACTACCTGCAGGGAATAGCCGATGTCCTGCTCTCCTGTCCGGCCGGAAAGAAAGTTGTGAGCAGACTGGGCGGAGACGAATTTGCCCTGCTTATTTATGGAGCGAAAGACAGGGAGGAACTGGAAGTTTATATCGATGCGGTGCAGAAGGCTGTAAGCCAAAGCATTGTAGAGATAAACGGTCAGGTCTCGATCCCTGTGCGGCTGTCTGCGGGATATGCATTCTATCCGGAGGATGGCAGTGACTGCAGTGGATTGATGGAACTTGCGGATAAACGGATGTACGAAGCAAAGAAGAGCAGAGGATATGAACCCCGTAATAAGAGAGTGTCCAGCTGATGGTGTTAAATCGGAAGAATGTCTTAATCATTCATACCCGAATATGGAACTGCACTTGGATAGGTGTTTGCAGGAAAGGAGCATGGGAGCAGCAGGCCCCTTATACAAAAAGTCTTTTCGAAATCATGAAAAGAGAAAGCCGTACCTGATGATACAGTCCTAAGGGTAACAGCTACAACTAACTGAGCTGTTACCCTTACATAGACTTTTCAACGAGGTCTATCATAATCAGGTTTTCCCTGGTTTAATCTGCATTTCCGAAAATCTGCTCCTCAATGTCTTTTATTGTAATACTCTCCAGATATTGTTTTCCGATTTTATTTAGATTGCCATAGATTCCATCCATGACTCCGGCCATTCCGGATGCCACTAAACAGGGCATATCAATATTTCCGGAATGCCAAGAGGTTTTTACAATATCCATCTGCAGAGCATCACAAATTTGTTTCAGATTGATATCTTCCGGATTCCTGGCAATTCTATAGCCCCCCCGGAGGCCTTCTTTGGTATCGAGTAAATTATATTTTTTCAGCCGTGCCATCACTTTTCTGACCCGGACGGGATTCGTGCAGATGTTGGCTGCCAGCTCTTCGCTGGAGAGCGTCTCCTGCTTATGGTCGAGGAAGACCAGCGCGTGCACCGCGATTGTAAATTCTCCTGTCATGTTATCACCCTTTAGTTATATTTGCTCCTGCCCATTTCGCTCTGTCAGAGAGTCTTTGTTAAACTATTTTCAGAAATCGGATTCTTTCAGTAGATTATTTATCCATCAGACCCATTTTTATATCAATTTTCTACATTCCACTTAGAAATTCTTCCGCGTATTTAGAGGCTACAGCGCCATCAGCTGCTGCTGTTATAATCTGGCGCATGGGTTTTGTACGGATATCTCCCACCGCAAATACGCCGGGAATATTTGTGCGTGTTGTTTCATCAGCCTGTATATAGCCGTGGGAATCCAGCGTAACCTGTCCCTTCAGAATGGCTGTATCGGGAACCCTGCCGACTGCCACGAAGATCCCGTCACAGGGAAGGTAGGACACCTCTTTTGTATTGACATCTTCCAGTTTGGCTCCGATGACTTTCTTTTCGTGAAGAACTCCGGTTATCCGTGTGTTCCAGTGGAAAATAATATTGCTGTTGTTCAGCGGCTCGATATAGATCCGTGATGCGCGGAGCTGGTCCCTGCGGTGAACCAGATGTACTTCTTTGCAGATTTTAGAGAGCAGAATCGCGTCTGCAGCCGCAGTATTTCCTCCGCCTGCGATTACCACGGTCTTATTCTTATACATCATCCCATCGCAAGCCGCACAGTAAGCGACGCCATGTCCGCGCATTTCCTGCTCTCCGGGGACATCCAGTTCGCGGGGAGAGGCGCCCATTGCCAGAATCACAGTGCGTCCGAGGACTTCCCCTTCTGAGGTGATAAGTTTTTTGGGATTGGAGGTGAGTTCCATTTCTTCTACCTGGGCAAAGGCGGTTTCTACACCGAACCTGTCGGCGCCCTTTTTCATCTTTGTGGCCAGTGTGTAGCCATCTATACCGTCTTCAAATCCCGGATAATTATCGATCTGTTCGGTGGTCGCCATTTGTCCGCCCGGAGAAAGCTTCTCCAGTACCAGAACGGAAAATCCGCTCCTGGCGGCGTACAGAGCTGCGGTATAACCGCCGGGGCCGCCGCCCACAATCACAACATCATATTCCTTCTGTTTCATCCTCTATACCTCCTTTATCCACTTTTGTATCTCTGCTTTCGAGCCGGGATTTACAAGCAGTTCACTGTGATGGCCGTCCTTGAACATCAACAGGGAGGGGATCGTGTCCACATCGAACTTTTCCGCCAGTTCCGGCTCATCATCCAGATTGACTTTTCCGATTGCCACCGTACCCTGGAGTTCTTCTTCCAGCTGGTCGATCACCGGGCCAAGGCGGCGGCAGTAACCGCACCATGGCGCCCAGAATTCCACAATTATGGGTGTTCTATTCTGGCTTGTATGTTCCTGAAAATTATTGTTTGTTAAAGTAAGTTGACTCATCTTTGGCACCTCCTGATTTTATCTTTTTTGTTTTATGCGCATTGCTGTGAATATAAATGTAATATGAATGGTTACAGTTTATACTGTAATTATATTAGTATCAGTTTGCGGTGTCAAGTGTTTTAACAAAACTTTTTAATGAAAATAGTTACTATTCACAGTCGATTTAGCGTTCATTCTTTAGGAAGCTCGTAACAGAGCTTCTTTTTCTTTGCCATAATGCA
>NZ_WKZK01000071.1:0-28091 GCF_009680135.1 Eubacterium sp. BIOML-A2 | reverse complement strand
ATTATGATGCTGTTCTTAAAAATTTTCTCTATAAGAAATTTTCAAGGGTTTGTTGTCTATTGTTTAATTATCAAGGTTCTTTGTCGTTCTCAATAAGCGAACTTCCATATTTTACCATGTCCATTTTGCTTTGTCAAGAACTTTTTTATTTTTCTTTTTTTCTGTTTGCCTGTCCTCTCTCGAGTCAGCTTAAACATATTAGCATTTCCTGTACCAGTTTGTCAAGACATTTTTTAAAACTTTTTTACAAAATTTTCATTTTTTCTTAACACACTCAGATATGCCGTTCTGTAACTGTCGAAACTGTGTTTCGCCATGTAAACAGAACAAACGGAGAAGGAGGGATTTGAACCCTCGCGCCGCTATTAACGACCTACTCCCTTTCCAGGGGAGCCCCTTCGGCCAGCTTGGGTACTTCTCCAAAACGTCCGCTATTAAATATACACGAAACCAGCCTTCTTGTCTAGTCCTTTTTAATCTTTTTTTAATTTTCTTCTTTTTACATTTTACGCGGTAATTTTCAGACATTTTATGCCATATGCAGTCCGGCCCTCTTCGGCATTCTTTTTCAGCCGGAATTTAAACCAGCCATTTGATTAAATACGCAAACGAAAAGTAAGCCCCCTTTTTTTTATCAGGACCCTTTTCGTAAGATCCTTCTAACAGCCTGACGCTCAATTATATACAGAATCTGAAGGAAACGGGGGCATAATCTTCTCCACTTATATGCTGTCTTTGCCTGCCTGTAATTTCTTATTCACGTATTCCATGACCTCTTTCAGCGCTATCATAAACCAGGGCGTATAATGCTCCGGGTTTTCTTGGATATCGGACATAAGATCTTTCATTTTCACCCATCTTACCGCTTCCACTTCCTCTGGGTTTTCTGTCCAGGCGCCCCTGTACTCTCCTGCCAGCACATGGTCAAATTCAAACTCAGTCAATCCGTTTTCAAATGTATAGCGATAGACAAAGGACTGGATTTCTTCCAGATCCGTGGTCTTTATTCCCAGTTCTTCCTGAAGACGCCTGCAGGCTGCCTGATATACGCTCTCCCCCATTCTCGGGTGTGAACAGCAGGTATTGGTCCATAATCCGCCGCAGTGATATTTTTCTTTTGCCCGCTGCTGTAGCAGTATTGCGTCATCCTTATACAGAAATACGGAAAACGCCCGGTGAAGGCGCCCCTCTTCATGGGCCCTCATTTTTTCCATACATCCAATTTTTTGGTCATTCATATCCACCAAGACGACCTGTTCCTGTAAGTTATCCTCCTTAACCCTCTCCATTCCTTCCTGTGGCTCCATTCGCTGTTTTCCTTCCATAAGTCTCTCCATTCCACCGTTCCTATATGACGGCATTATCATAGTAAAATATTTTTATTTATATATTATCACATTACTATGGCTAGTGCCAGCCACCTATTTCTCACAACTGGTCTTTACTAATAACTTTTCAAGGAGTACACCACAGTTTGTCTTTACCATGCCGATCTGATCCGGAGTGATGCCGTCTACATGAATTCCGCATCCGCAGATCACAATGCAGTTCTTTTTTTTCGCCAGGCTCTCTGCAAACCATCTGCCTATGTCTTCATCTTTGTGCCCGGTTCCGTTGATCACACTGGAGGTAACGCCAATGCCCTCACCGGTCAGACTCGGCCTTGCTATCGACATAACCACACTGCCTATGTGCGGTGTATCCCCGCCGTAAACTGCCAGCATGTAATCTTTTCCCATTTCGACCACCTCACATTGTACATAGTACCCGTTAAACAACTCCTGTCTTAGTACGCTGTCATTCATCCTGTATTTCCTCCTTCCCTTTCCATGGAACAAACTTATCATAAGAAATCCCAAACTGTGCCAAAATCTTACCTACGATATGGTTGATCTGATCGCCAATCGTCTTTGGCCCATTATAAAAAGTCAGCACCGGTGGAATAATTGTGCATCCTGCATCTGCCGCTTCTTTCATGTTCCTCAGGTGAATGCGGTTCAGAGGCATTTCCCTAGGAACCAATACAACTTTGCGTCCCTCTTTCAAACAGACATCTGCTGCACGGATAATCAGTGTATCCGCATAACCGGCTGCAATCCCCGCAAGAGACTTCATACTGCAGGGCATGACAATCATGCCTTCCGTCACAAAAGAACCGCTGGATATGGAGGCTGCCATATTTCTTTCATCGTGAACTACATCAGCAAGGGCAAGCAGCTTCTCCATGGGGATTTCACTTTCTAGTTCCCATGTTGCCTTTGCACCGCTGCTCAATACCAAATGTATTTTACACCCCTCTATACTTTTCAGAGCCTGCATCAAATAATAACTCATCTCTACACCTGTAGCGCCTGTTACACCAACAATAATTCTCATACCTCTACTTCCTCCCATTTAATAAGCTTCTTTTATAGAAATAGGTCGGAAACTTTTCGACAAGCTCCGGCCTATATCATATTTATAAAATTTGTCCCTTAAGTTCCGGCTCTTTTACTGTTAACACACTGTTTTTCAACGCCAGGTCCTGTATTATACCAGACCTACTATATTCCACCAGAGTACTTCCACTAATACCAGAATAAATACCACAACTGTCAGCGGAACGCCAAGCCGGATTGTTTCCTTTTGTGTATACATTCCGTTTTCTTCACCCTGTCCCACCAGCATATTCAGATGATGGAATGGAAGTATATAGTGTGATGCGATTGCCATATATACGATAAGTGCTGTTACAATCGGTGGAATCCCCATAGATTCAGTCAGGATCAGAACAGAAGGAATAACAACTCCCATTACAGCGATTACAGAACCCATGAACATATGCACGATCATTGAAATCAGTGCAATCAGCAATGCTAATATGAAAAGATTTCCCGGCAGATTTTCAGGCAGAATTGTATTTGCAATCCACATATTCATACCGGTAGCCCCACCTACAGTACCAATCGCCATAGCAGATGTCAGAAATACCAATACATGCACCGGTACCTGCCCCCAGGATTTTACAGTAAGGACTCCTCCGATAAGCGGAAGGCTCATGCACATCGCTACGCCCATTGTGACCCATCCGATATCAATCCCATGAATCGAGTCTGTCATCCATAATATAATCGCAATAATAAGCCATATTGCAGTTCTCTTCTCCAAACTGCTCATCGGCCCCTGTGCTTTTTGTTTTTCTTCGATTTCCTGAAGATTGATGGTTACCGGCTGAGAAGGTTTGAAAAGAAACAGAATCAGAACCAGTGTAATTACAGATGCAACGATTGCCGGGATTCCCATATACTGGAACCACCCTATCCAGCCGATGCTTATACTGTCGCCTGCATAGGAGGCAGCCAGCGGATTGATGACACTGTCGCCGGTCAGGAAAATCAAAGATACCGGCACCGATGCCGCGAATACAGTGAAACCAATTTTAACTGCATCTACTTTCGGGATCTTAGCACTTTGAATCACGACTGCCATAACTGACATAATCAGGAATGCTCTCGGCCATGGATGTGGTATCAGTACACTCATGATAAACGTCAGCACAAAAATCGAAATAATGATTCCGTTGTAAGACCGCACAAATTTCTTGATAAATGCATATGCAATACGTTCGCCAAGACCGGAGTCTTTTACCGCCCCCGCAATCATATATGCTCCCATAACAAGCCACATGGTAGAGGAACCATACCATGATTTAAACACAAGGTCGGGTGTCGCAACCTTGCACACAATCAGCATAATCAGATAAAAACCACCTACAAAGCCCGACTGCGCCACATTTGTCGCCCACCATACTACGGTCATTAAACTTAATGCCAGACATCTCTGACCTTCTGGTTCCATTCCGGATAATGGTAAAAGCATAATAACAACCGCCACTGCAATACCCGCCAGAAAGCCTATGACTTTCTTGTTCATTAGTAGACCCCCTTTTACTCATTTATTTTTATTTAACTATTCTTGTAGTTTGATATCATTTTCAGCCATATTTACCAGAAGGCCTGTTCTGGTAATGGAACAGGCCCTCTCGTCATTTGATCTCAGAACACTTCATTAATCAAGCGGTGGTACCGGCGGAATAACCTGTAATTCCGGGATCTCTTCCGGATTTAATTTGAATTTTTCATGAATATCAGGATTTTCTGTTGATCTCCATGAATACACACAAGTTTCACACACGTATACTTCCCATGCATCTCCAACCGGAGATTTTACCATTACTCTTATTTTGTCACTACCACAACGTGGACAAGTCATATCTTCTACCTCCTTCAATATTGCAGACATCCGCTCCTGCAGATGATTTACATGCCTTTTGTCTTATTTGAATAATTCGCGAAGTTTTTCTTCCCACTCACCTGTTTTTGCCGGGGGCTCAAGGAGTTCTACTGCACGCGGATTCGGCTCTGGCGCTACTGGTGTTGTCGCATCAATAATCATCTTTGTATGCATACCTGCCGGATAAGAGGAAGGATCAAGAGGCATACCAGGGCAGTTCGGAATAATTGCAACATCTTTGTCCGGTTTTACTCTCGATGCCATTGCCCACATAACCTGCTCCAGGTTAAATGGATCCACATATTCATCTACAACAATTACGATCTTAGTATAAGGCATACCGTGCGGTGTGGATAACAGACGGAATGCAATGCCTTTTCCATATCCGCCATAACGGCATTTGGTAGAAATAATTGCGATATGCCCATGCATATACATTGCATTCAATGCTACTAGTTCCGGGAACCCTTCTTTAATCTGTTTGTACAGAGGTACAGAAGTATTCAGTGCCATCAGATAATCAATCTCTGTCCATGGGATACCAAGATATAGATTCTCAAAAATCGGATCTGTTCTGTGTGTAATATGCTCAATCTTTACAACACACTGATTACGTGCTCCTGAGTATGAGCCGGGGAACTCACCGAATGGTCCTTCCACTTCACGTACGCGGGGCTCGATGTAGCCTTCCAAAATAACCTCACTTCCTGCCGGAACATAGAGGTGATCACTCAAATCAGCTTTTACAATGTCAATCGGAACTCCATCCTGAAGCGCACCTACAAACTCATATTCATTTTGCGTATATCCAACCGGTGTGGAAGCCATGAAGGTTACCAGCGGGTTATTACCAAGAGCAATTGCGATCGGCACTTTCTCATTTTTACGTTCAGCTTTTTCCAGCTGCACAGCGATATCGTGCATAGCCAGGGCCTGAATACCAATTCTGTCTTTATCTTTCACCTGAATACGATATGTACCTACATTCATTTTATCGAAGTTGCCCGGATCTTCCGGATCAGCAGTTACCACCGATGCCTTGGAGATAAAGAAACCGCTGTCCTGATCATTGATTCTGTAAAGCGGGAGGACTTCAAAAAGATTGATGTCTTTATCCACTACATTTTCCTTGCATGGAGCCGCATCTCTTTCAACAATATTGGGCGGTACCGGGAATTTATCCCATCTGCGGTTCAGTTCAAAAAACTGTTCCTTAACCGGTGTGTCTTTTGGCATGCCCATCATTAACGCATGATTTGGCCATGAACCGTGAACGTTTGTTACTACCTTCCCTTGATAACCGTTGATGTTTTCGAATAATACAGCCGGCCCGTTTTTGATATTTGCTGCCGCACGTCCTGCAGATGCAATATCCGGCTCAGGCATCACTTCTTCTTTCACTCGTACCAGTTGACCTTCTTCCTCCAGGGTCGCCAGAAATTCCCTTAAGTCTTTGTATACTTTTGCCACGCCTTTTCCTCCTTACCTATTCGCTGATTAATTTAGAAACCTCTTGTTACATTTTGTTAATTTAGTTCAACAAAGCGCTTTTGTTTACGAGTTCATTATAGGTTTTTTCAGCCGTAAAACGCAATTCACATTTCTCCCGAGTATTATTCCATAATGGAATTGCAGGTTTATCAACGCATTTAGTATAATATTTAACAAATGAGATGTGCTCTGGATTACCCAGCCTATAATCCAGGAATATCCTGTCGAAATTCGAATAGAATATAAAATAAAATCCCGCATGAATCACGGAGGTGTGGCATATGACCCTTTCACAGATCATGTATTTTCTCGCAGTTGTAAAGCATAAAACCTTTACGCAGGCAAGCGACGAACTATACATATCCCAATCTTCTTTGTCCAAACAAATTAAAGCTCTGGAATTGGAACTTGGACACACCCTATTTATTAGAGAGGCCAAAGAAAACTCTTTGACTCCCGCGGGTGAACGCTTTTTGGAATATGCAACTAAATTTTCCAAAGATTATTCCTCCATGATGTCTGACTTAAATCAGATAAATGGCAATTTGTCCAAGACGGCTTTAATTTTAGGGGTACTCCCCATCATCAACGAATATAGCCTGAACAATGATATTGTTTTTTTCCAGAAGCTCATCGGCTCCTCCAATATCTATATAAATCTGCTGGAACGGGAACAGGAGGAATTGCAGAATATGATGCAGTTTGGGCAGATTGATGCGGCAATTCTCCGCACAGATTCTTTTGACTTGTCCAAATATGAATATGTAACCTATTTAGAAGAAGAACTGGTTCTTATATATCCTGATAAGATGGAGCACTTGGATAAAGAGTATGTAACACTGGAGGAGATCGCCGACCATCCCCTCATTTCCTTTGATGAGTCCTCCTCACTCCACACAACCATTAAGCAGTTATTTCACGAAAGAAACCTGTATCCTAGATTTTCTTATCTTTATAAGCATCATGAACAGATCCTGTCCATGGTAAATGCGAATTTTGGTGTTGCCGTTATACCGGGCAATTTAGTAGCCGCCGCAGTGTTTCCAAACATCAGGGTGGCTCATTTTAAGAAACCTATCAAATCAAAGATCTGCCTTGTACGTCCAAAAAACGTGCCGGCATCGGAGCCTCTGAATCTGCTCTTCAAGTATTTTGAATCTACTTATCAAGAAATGGACAAGGAATCATTTTCTTAAATATCAGACATGCAATGCCGTCTTACATAAAAAAGACGCTGCATCAATAACCGTTCTGGCTCGAACCGTTCATTGATGCAGCGTCTTTTTTCGTATTTATCTTAACCGACAGTTTTTATAAAAAAATAGCAGAACCGATAACCTTACCGGATTCCACTACCTTTTGCTAAAACGGAGAGGGTGGGATTCGAACCCACGCGCCCTTGCGGACAAACGGTTTTCAAGACCGCCTCGTTATGACCACTTCGATACCTCTCCAGTCTCTTACCTGCACCTGGCAGAATAAGTTCAATTGTATTGTCAGCTTTCGCGACATTGGATATTGTAGCATATTTATGAAATATATGTCAATATCTTTTTTATAATTTTTCACTGCGTCTTTTCAGAAACACCTCTGCCATCTCCAGGTCTTCGGGAGTTGTGATCTTTATGTTCTCATAGGAACCATAAACCAGCCTGATGGGGTACCGCAGCATCTGCTCCACAACCATAGCATCATCCGTCACATTGATATAGCTTTCCCTCATCAGCATAGAATATGCACCTCTTACTAAATGATTTTCAAAAACCTGGGGAGTCTGCACCATCCACAGCCTGCTTCTGTCCGGCGTCGTTTCCACATTACCGTGTTCATCCGCCATCTTGATGGTATCTTTTACGGGCATGCCGACTACGCAGGCCTTGTGTTCCCGGACTTCCTCGTAAGCCCTCTCGATGATTCCGCTGTCCACAAAGGGACGGGCTCCGTCGTGAATAAAGACATAACCATGTTCCTCCAGTTCCTGAAGGCCGTTCCAGACAGAATGATAGCGTTCCGCGCCTCCGTGCATGATCCTGCTTACTTTTGTAAAATGGTACGGTTTGACGATCTTCTCCCTGCAGTATTCTTCTTCCCCTGCTCCCGTTATCAGAAAAACCTCGTCAATAAGCGGTGAATCTTCGAAAGCTTTCAGAGAATAATAGAGTACCGGACGATCCGCAAGCAGCAGATACTGCTTGTGTACTTTTGTTCCCATTCTCTTTCCCTGCCCTGCCGCCAGTACAATGGCGGTACAATGTATTTTCCCCATATACACCTCTCTCGTTACCGCGTACCCCTTTCGGGTGTGCACAGGAATCCTCTCTCCTAACGTTCCCCCAGCTTCAGATTCGGCACCGCATTCAAATCCCAGCCATGCCTGGTTCCCGCCAAATATTCATAATAGGCGGCGGCCCCAATCATGGCTGCGTTATCCGTACAGTAAATCGGTGAAGGATAGAAAAATTCGATTCCTCTCTTTTCACAGGCTTCCTTCATTCCTTCCCTAAGGGCGCTGTTGGATGCCACACCGCCGGCAATGGCAAACTTGTTCATGCTGAATTCCTCCACCGCGTTCATGGAGTTTTCCACCAGCACATCCACGACAGCTTTCTGGAAAGAGGCGGCAATATCTGCCGGATTGTAGGTCTGTCCTTTCATCTGGCAGCCATTGATATAATTCAGAACCGCTGATTTCAGTCCGCTGAAGCTGAAATCATAAGGCGCGCCCTCTATATGAGCCCTTGGAAATTTAACTGCATCCGGATTCCCTTCTTTTGCCAGCCGGTCAATCTTCGGCCCTCCCGGATAGCCGAGACCGATGGCCCTCGCCACTTTATCATAGGCTTCTCCTGCCGCATCGTCCCGCGTGCGTCCTAAAATATCATATTTACCGTATTCTTTTACGCAGACAAGATGCGTATGCCCGCCCGACACAACCAGGCATAAAAACGGCGGTTCCAGGCTGGGATGTTCAATATAATTTGCAGAAATATGTCCTTCTATGTGATGTACGCCGATCAGGGGAAGCTTCTTTGCATAGGCAATTGCCTTAGCCTCCGCCACTCCCACCAGAAGCGCGCCCACAAGTCCCGGGCCGTATGTCACTCCAACCGCATCGATATCATCCAGCGTCATATTGGCGTCCTTAAGAGCCTGTTCTATTACCTGATTGATCTTTTCAATATGCTTTCTGGATGCAATCTCGGGCACCACGCCGCCATACAGCTTATGAAGCTCAATCTGGGATGAAATCACATTCGACAGCACTTCACGGCCATTGTTCACAACCGCGGCCGCAGTTTCATCGCAGGAACTCTCAATTGCAAGTATATTAATATTTCGAATTTCTTTCATAATGTGCCTCCTATTACCCGCTTCAAAGCTGATTCTCAGAAAATGCCAGTTCCACAGACATTCTGTCCTTGCCGGGCTTTGCCGCCGGAAAGATCTTTCTCACATCATCCATATACTCTTCCGGCCTGGTAAGGGATGGACTGTAGTGCGTCAGCCAAAGTTCCCCCACCTGCGCTTCCCTGGCCAGTTGTGCCGCCTCATAGAAGGTCATATGCTTATATTCTACCGCTTTTGCAGCTTTCTCATTTTCTCCGTACATCCCTTCACATATAAACAGATCCGAATCCTTTGCATTTTCCCGGATGGACTCCGTCGGTCTTGTATCGGTTGTATAGGTAACTTTAATTCCTTTACGCGGAGCGCCCAGAACCATATCCGGCGTCAAAATCCTTCCGTCCAGTTTCACGGTCTCACCCTTTTGCAGCGGATTCCAGCATTGCATAGGTATCCCCTGCGCCTTCGCTCTTTCTATATCAAACTTTCCGGCCCTGTCGATCTCCAGTGTATATCCGTAGCAGAGTACATTATGGTTCACACGGAATGCCTTCAGGCGGTAGCCGTTCATCTCAAATGTCTGCTGCGCCCCTTCTATTTCTAAAAAACGAATCGGAAACGGAAGCTCCGGCGCGATGACTCTCAGCGCATTCACAACCCTTTCCAGTCCTTTGGGGCCAATCAGAGTAAGGGGTTCCCTCCGGTCCGCATTTCCCATCGTGAGCAGCAGTCCCGGAAGCCCGCTGATATGGTCGCCGTGATAATGTGTAAAACAGATGACATCAATCGGCTTAAAGCTCCAGCCTTTTTCTTTGATCGCAATCTGTGTCCCTTCTCCGCAGTCTATCAGCAGACTGCTGCCGTTAAATCTCGTCATCAGGGCAGTCAGCCACCGATAAGGAAGCGGCATCATGCCGCCGCTTCCGAGTAAACATACATCTAACATATTATCCCTCTATTTCTGCCGGTATCTGAAATGATGCAAGGAGCTCATCATAGCAGGATTCACATAAATCAAAGGAATGTCTCTCTCCATCCTTATTCGAAAAGTATCCCCATGTATGATCCACACTCAGGATGCCTTCCTCCGCATGCCCATTTACGACCGGTATTTCTTTTCCGCATTTATTGCAGATAATTTTATTTACTTCTTTTGTTTCTTTTACTTGATACTGGCGCATACAAATTCCTCCTGTGTTGTGTACATTTCACTTTTGTTACGCCTTCATTATATCGGCTTTTGAGCTGATTTCATACTGGGAAGTGCTTCCTCAATTACCGTAACTATTTGCATCCCCATGCATATAGCCCTGGCATCTGCCGATTATCTTCCCAGCCTTCTGCTCATCAGCACAGCATCTTCCTTCGGATCATCGTAAAAATTCTGCCTGATGCCATCCTCCGCAAACCCCTCTTCTTCATAGAAGGTGCGTGCCGCCGCGTTGCTCTCCCGCACATCCAGAAGTATTTTATTGATCTTTCTTTCTTCACATATATTTTCCAGTTTCAGCATCAGATGGCTGCCTGCCCCTTGCCGCCTGGATTCTTTCTCCACTGCAATGCGGACAATCTCTGCTTCTCCCGCAGCCTCGTAAGCCAGCATATATCCTATAAGCCTTCCCGCCTTTTCTGCTGCTATACAGATTGTCTGCGGTTGATTGATGGTGTCCAGCACACTTGTCTCGCTCCATGGATCCGAAAATATCTGCCGCTCCATCTCAGCTGCAGCAGCCGCATCCTCCGCCCTCAGATACCGGATGATCAGCTCGGCCTGTTTTTCCCGCTCTGCACGTTCCCGTTCGGCCTGCGACACCCGGAGATACTCCGGCTGATGCTCCCCGGCAGTCTCAATCTTTCCGGCCTTGTAATACTGTATCCCCAGGGCCCCTACTGCTGCTGCACGCTGGCGGCTCATATAGGGCGGTGCAAAGGAATACGGCACCTGAATATACTTATCGATCACATCTCTGTGCACAGGTACACCGTCCCCCAGGAACACCACCGGCCTTCCATACGCATTCAGGCGGCGCAGCAGTTCGTCTATGGATACCGCCATCTGCATCTTCAGCACCTGAAAGCAGGGTTCCACCCGATTGGTCCCCTCTTTCCTGCCCGCTTTTTTTGAAAATGTATAAATCCCGGTATATACCTGATTTCTGCGCGCGTCCATAATCGGACATATGATATCCTCACATCCGTAGACTTGATATGCCAGGCCGTCCA
Source organism: Eubacterium sp. BIOML-A2 (assembly GCF_009680135.1). Lineage (NCBI taxonomy): Bacteria > Bacillati > Bacillota > Clostridia > Eubacteriales > Eubacteriaceae > Eubacterium > Eubacterium sp. BIOML-A2. Next base: position 16,760 of record NZ_WKZK01000071.1, on the reverse strand, counting down.
CCGTGGGAATGTGCAGCAAGGGTTTCTCCAGTGCAAGCCCCAGCCCTTTCGCCGTTGCGGAGCCGATACGCAGACCCGTAAAAGAGCCCGGCCCCCCCGCCACTGCGATTGCATCTATGGAAGCAAGATCCAGTTCCACCATCTTTGCCACTTCATCAATCATAGGCAGAAGTGTCTGTGAATGGGTCTTTTTATAGTCAATCGTATATTCCGCTATGGTTCTGTCCTCCTCCACTACCGCCACCGTGGCGGTCAGCCCGGAGCTGTCAATTGCCAATACCCGCATGTCATACTTCCTCTCTATAAAGGGGTAACAGTTCAGGCAGGCCTGAACTGCTACATAAAGGGGCCAGCACCCGTCTGCCCCCGTTTGTTATCCCTACATCTCTTCGATCGTTATTCTGCGATATTCAAATCCCTGTTCCAGATCTTTTTCTATAATCACTTCCGTACGATTTTCCGGGAGGATCTCTTCAATCAGGCCGGCCCACTCGATCAGAGAAACGCCCTGGCCCATAATATAATCCTCGTAACCCACTTCATCCATCTCCTCCACATCACCGATGCGGTAGACGTCAAAATGGTAAAACGGCAGCCGCCCTTCCCCGTATTCCTGAACGATTGTAAACGTAGGGCTGCACACAGGCTCCTCTATCCCAAGCCCTTTCGCAAATCCCTGGGTAAATACGGTCTTGCCCACACCAAGATCGCCGGTCAGGGTATATACCTGTCCCGGCTTCGCCTTCTGCCCCAGCCTGACGCCGATTTGAAATGTCTGTTCGGCACTTCTTGATTCCAATACCATATTCTCCCCTCTTTCAAGCTTAATTTACCTGCCGGATCCGAACCTTGTCCGGCGGCATGTGGGTAGAGATCATCTCTGCCGCAGCCGCCCATTTCTCTCCGATCTGATTCCTTGGAAAGATAACGGCACGGCTTTTATCCATATACAGCACAAGCGCCTGCCCAGTGGAAACCGCCCGTTGAAAGTCCTGCCAGGGGTTCTCGTTTTCCCGGTCTTCCTGTATCACTTTGACACCGTTGTCGGAAAGTTCATAACACAAAGGCTTTTTAAATACGGGCGTATTCTCCACCCGGCGTTTTGCCCGTATCCGGAGCATAACCGGCGGATACGCAAATACAAGTGCTGTGATGAAAAATAAAAGCACCGCACCCGCAGTCTTTCCGGACTCCGCCTGCTTCAGCCCCATCGCCAAAATCACAGTGCCAAAAACTACCTCCAGTATCCCTGACAGCTGTGTATAATTATGATGCAGCATAAAACTATACATTACCTGCTGCGTCATTCGTATCTCAAATCTGACTGACATAGCCCATCCTTTCAAACGATTCTAATGATGGAACAGACGCAGTCCTGTAAATGCCATCGCCATCTGATGCCTGTTGCATGCCTCGATTACATTGTCGTCTCTCACTGAGCCCCCCGGCTGAGCTACGTACTTTACGCCGCTTTTGTAAGCGCGCTCGATATTATCGCCAAAGGGGAAGAATGCATCAGAACCAAGCGCCACACCGGTGAGCTTATCAAGCCATTCGCGCTTCTCTTCCCTGGTAAATACTTCTGGTTTTTCTTTAAATGTATTCTCCCAGACGCCGTCGGCAAGGACATCCATATATTCCTCTCCGATGTACAGATCAATGGCATTGTCTCTGTCTGCACGCCTGATATCATCTTTAAACGGCAGTTCCAGTACCTTGGGGCACTGACGCAGCCACCAGTTGTCTGCTTTTTGTCCTGCCAGTCTTGTACAGTGAATCCGGGACTGCTGCCCTGCCCCGATGCCGATTGCCTGCCCGTCTTTTACATAGCATACGGAGTTGGACTGAGTATACTTCAACGTAATCATTGAAATCGCCAGATCCATTTTGGCTGATTCCGGAATGTCTTTATTCTCTGTAACTACATTTGCAAAGAATTCCTCATCAATCTTCAGTTCATTCCTTCCCTGCTCAAATGTAATTCCAAATACCTCTTTGCGCTCCAACGGAGCCGGAACGTAGTTCGGGTCAATCTCTATGACATTATAGTTGCCATTTTTCTTCTGCTTTAAAATCTCAAGAGCTTCCGGCTCATAACCGGGTGCAATCACACCGTCTGACACCTCTCTCTTAATCAGCCTTGCGGTGTCCGCATCGCAGACATCAGACAGGGAAATAAAATCACCAAAAGAGGACATCCTGTCGGCTCCCCTCGCTCTCGCATATGCGCATGCCAGAGGAGACAGCTCACCCAGGTCTTCTACCCAGTAAATCTTAGCCAGTGTTTCATCCAAAGGAAGCCCTACGGCAGCCCCTGCCGGAGACACATGTTTAAATGAGGTCGCAGCCGGCAGGCCGGTGGCCTTCTTCAGTTCACTGACCAGCTGCCAGCCATTGAACGCATCCAGAAAGTTAATATAACCCGGGCGTCCGCAAAGCACCCTGATCGGCAGTTCGCTGCCATCCTCCATATAGATTCTGGACGGCTTCTGGTTCGGGTTACAGCCATATTTCAATTCTAATTCATTCATTTTATCCTTCGCTCCTTATTGATTCTTATTTACAATCTTTGTCTCGTATTTTCCGTTCTCGATATCTATATAACGCACAAAAAGAGAAACCTTGTTGTCCTCATTCAGACTGTTCCACAAAATCTCTGTGAAGCGTTCGATATCATCCGGAACAGATATCAGCTTTGGCTCTCCCTCAAAACTCGGCAGGGGGGTTCCATCACACATGTATGTATGGATAAAATGTCCCTCTCCCGCCAGAGGATTTTCATAAGCGAATGTATACCTGCTGCAGCTCTCCGGATTCCCATTGCTGCTCTTTAAGATAGACATTGCATAGTTATATCTGCCGTTTTCCAGGTGCATAATCCCGGAAATACGGGGTGTATAGTTAGGGCCATCCGGCTCAAATTCTCTTGAGCGCAGACTCTGCTCAAATGTCATCTGCCTGTCCATGCCTTCATATATGGTGTCTGTCTGATCCCCGTTTGTCACGATCGTTTTATTGCCCAGTACGCGAACCGGTGCATAAATAATAAGGCTCGGGTCTGTCAGTTTGGAAGGGTCGAACGCCTGTGTCCTGATTCCTTCCCCATCTTCCACAAAGATGCGGTTGCGGCTGTTCTCGCTTCTTCCCATAATGAAATAAGCAGTCACGGCTTTTTTGCCGTCTTCACTCTTCCCAATGATAATACCTCTCCCGGGATACGAGTTATTCTTTAATTCCTGCTCGATTGATAACATTTTCATAAGATGGCTCTCCTTTGAATTTCATGATTATTTCGCTGTATACAGACTTATTATACCTGCGAACTCGCGTAAGTTCAATAACTAAGCTGAGTTTTTTCTCATGCGCACTTTGCTGATCCGATTCCCCTTCATCTCCTCAATAGAAAATTCCACCTGGTCTGCCGCAATTGTTTCCCTGCTCTCCTTGCCCGGAATATACCCCAGTTGTTCAATCAGATATCCTGACAGGGTGTCATAATTCTCCGTAACCAGCTTCAGTCCCATCTCTTCGTTCAGGTCATCTATGAGAATCCCGCCGTCCAGCATATATTCATTTTCATTCAGCAGAATAATCTCCTGGACAACTTCCTCATATTCCTCGCTGATTTCTCCCATAATCTCTTCAACCAGGTCTTCCACCGTAACAATTCCCGAAAAACCGCCGTATTCGTCTACCAATACAGCCATGTGCTTTCTGGACTTCTGAAGGTCCCGGAACAATTCATCCGCATCCTTTGTGTCAGGCACGAAATAGGGCTTACGAACCACTTTCCTGATATCCAGGCCGTCCCAGCCCTTCTTGCACACTTCAATCATCACGTCCTTGATATGAAGAATTCCGATGATATTATCAATATTCCCCTCATACACAGGGATTCTGGAATGTCTGGATTCCAGAATTTCATCTGCCAGAGTCGCAAAGGGCTCCTCCACATCCAGCACATACACGTCCCGTCTCGGCACCATAACTTCCCGGGCCGTCCTGTCGTCAAATGAAAATACGGAATTAATCATCTCCCGCTCTTCATCCTCAAAAGTACCATTTTCATTTCCCATCTTCAGCAGGGCTTTGATTTCTTCTTCTGTCACAGCCTCTTCCTGATCCTCTGTCTTCAGCCTGAGCAGCCGCAGGACAGCTTTCGTCGATACAGACAATAGCTTAATAAACGGGGAAAGTATCTTAGAAATATAGTGGACCGGCATAACCGTCACCATACAGAACGCCTCCGCCTTCTGCAGTGCAATCCTTTTGGGCACAAGCTCACCAAACACAAGGTTAAAGAACATCAAAAGCAGAGTCACGCCATTTCTGGCAATCGCCATACTGTACGGTACATTCATGTTCTCAAGCCATGCCGCAAGCGTAGGCGCAATCCCCGCCGCCGCAGATGCACTGGAATAAAATCCGGCAAATGTTATCGCTACCTGAATCGTTGAAAGAAACTTCGTAGAATCCTCAAAGAGGCTTTGGATCACGACTGCCTTTTTATTCCCCTCCTCCGCAAGGCTCCTGATCCTGTTCTTATTCACAGAGACCACAGCCATCTCGGCGCCGGCAAAAAAAGCATTCATGAGCGTGAAAAATAATAAGAGTAACAGTTGAAATAAAATCGTGTTCCCGTCAGGGTCTGAGTCCATAGTAAAAAATAATCCTCCTAATAATAATTTTTTACGCCTGTGGCGTTTACATTCCGGAAAGGGGCTCCCCTCTTTGCAGAATGTTTTTAGATGGAGTATAGCATGAAGCAGACTATTTGGCAATACTGAAATTTTTATAGAAACTTACTTTTGCTTGTAGATGGATGAGGGGGGGACGCTTGTTTCTATGGTGGGAACTCAAACGGGGGCAGCGGATGTGTCTGGGCAGACGGACACATCCGCTGCTCCGCCTGTGATCCCTATCATGGAGCGAGTTTATTCCTCCCGATCGGATGAACCTAGCTGACCGTCCCGACTTACGGTAAGCGCCCCCCTTCATCCTCTCCCGAGTCTAAAACTCATTCACCAACTCCAAATACCAACGTTCCGTTTCGCTTTTTTCCTGGCTATTTATTAGTACCGTATATTGGGGGAGTTCTATTTTTAAAATCGGAGAATAACCGCGGTAAATGTACAGGCGGAATTCTCCCTGCTTTTTCTCCCTGAATTTACCGACAAGCTGGCGTTCGTCTCCGAGGCCGTTCGTCCTTGTAAAATCCCCATCAGGCATTGAATCCAGCAGTTCTATCCCTTTTATCTCATCCCGTTTAAACGAAATAGGAGCCATAGGGGATGAGACACTGATATCCTCCCCGTTGACTACCAGATATCTGGGGGTGAAATCCATCTTCAGAAATACCATCAGTATTACGATGAAGGTAATCAGAACAAAGCTTATAGTCCCAAAAGTAAAGACCTTTCCTCCTGTCCGGCCCATATTCGTAGTGTAATTGGAAGTACAATACCGATCCGGCACCCATACTCTTGGGTCATTCGGATTATTATACCAGCCATTTTTCCAGTATATATCGTCATCCACATATAGTGGTTGCTGGTCTTGCTTTATGATATCTTTCTTTTTCCATCTGAGGTATAAAAATGCGGCCAGGATCAGGATTCCCATGGTACACTGGACCACTATGTACCATAGGATGTTTGCCGGCGTAAAGGCCCTAAGCCGTATTCCCGAATAAATCACGGTCCCGATAGCCACCAGATTCAGATAATTACTGATCATCCAGATACCCGACCAGACTCTCTTGACAAGCCGGTTCACTTTCAAATTGATCTTTGTGTTGCTGCTGTAAACTTCATTTCTTCTACGTACTGCCCACAAATGCATCCCGGTAAAGAACAGCGCTGACACAATGGCGGCACCGGTAAGCCCCCACATTTCCGGCGCTTTTGCAAGAGTTTCCCTGACATGCGGGATAAAAGCCAAAACCCCTGCAGCCGCGAAAACAGGAAGGTTCCACCAAATAGAGAAGGGAAGTCTGTCATTCTCTGCAGAAACATTCGTATCTACCACAACAATCTTACTGCCGGATGCACCCTGCCATCCCCGTTCCATCTTAAGATCATACAGCTGCCTGTGGGCTGCATTAAGCAGTCCCATGGCGCCCGCTGTAAGTTCAATCAGCCAAGCGCTCCAAGCAAGGATAAATATGGAGAGATACCAAAAATTCAGAAAACAAACCGCTGCCGACAATAGCAGGTTCACTGCATAAAACCACTTTGTCCTGCGCCTGTGTTTCTCCATCAGTGCTTCCACTTCCCGTTCATGCACGGCATAGGATGGTATATGGACTCCCAGCAGCATTCCTTCACTGTATGTTCTCCTGTGTCCATAAACCGCCATAAATATTACTGTTATAAATATATCCGTAAATAAAAATATTAGAAAAACAGCCATGCAGCCTCCTTCTCAGACTTTCTATCCCTCTGTTGCCGTTTCATATTCCTGCAAATGCAGCTCCGAAAACATCTTTTCGCAGAGGGATACAAACTCCTGCTGGTTCATCCCTTTCAACTTTGCCTCCGCCGTCAGCAGCTCCAATTCCTCTTCCAGCTTCTCATGGAATACGCCGTCCGCATCCTGTACCGGCCGCACCACAGCCCCATGACGTCTGTCAATCTCAATAAACCCTTCTGCTTTTAGAACCTGATACGCTTTATTCACCGTCATCGTATTTATTCCCGCGTCTCCTGCAAGCTGCCGCACAGTTGGAAGCTTCTCCCCAACCCTTAACGCCCCTCTTCCAATGCCCAGTACAATTTGATTGCGCAGCTGCACATATATAGGAATATCTCCGGACATATCCAGTTTTAGAATCACCACATCACCTCCCCCAAAATTATTTTTATGTTACACATCTTTATTTGTATTACTCATTATAATACAAATAATACATAAGTCAACCCTGTTTTTCTTCAATCGTATTCGTATTTGCTCCAAATAGCTTTTACACCGCGCCTGCCAGAAATAATGGCGGGATGGCACCAAAAAGCCGGGATAGGTTCTATACATTCCGAACCTATCCCGGCTTTCCCGTCGGCATCTCCTCTTTTTTCAGGCAGACGCCCCTTTAATACAATCACTCATCTTCCTGTGCATAACTCTTTGTCTCTTGTATATAGTGTTCTACTTTATTTTGCGGTATCCCAAGCGCATACCCCAGTTCGCTGTACAGGGCATGCTCAATCAGCTGCTGATATTTCTTATCAATACTGGTTATGCTGCCTCTGCTGATCGTTCTTTTATGGAGTGTCTTCAGTACTTTTACCCAATCTTTTGGTCTATTGCCGGAGATACAGTCTTTGTATTCCCGCTCCCTCAGCTTTTCATTCTGGATCCAGAGCACATCAATCTCATCCAATTTTTGGATCAGCTCGATCGCCTCGTCTCTGCTCACTGGTTTCCTGATATTTTCCTTATCCTCTGTGGGCACATATGCCCGCTCTCTTGAATCCTCCAAAGACTGCAGGGTATAATACCTTTTTCTGCGGTCCACAAAGCTAAAATTCAAAGTTCCTACATCTTCTACCTTAAACATCCCTTTGCACTTATAAACTACTACTTCACCCGGATTCATTCTTTACGCTTCCTCTTTCTTTCCAAATCTACTGCAGGTACACTCTGACTATATTAATTAGGATTTAAGAAAGGCCGGTACATCATCTGTAACGGCCTGTTCTCAGCTTCTATATTTTGATTATATCATATTTTACCGCTTTTTGTAAGGCTTTTTGCTCCTATCCGATAAATTTCATGAATTTGTTTCAAAAATTCCCTACAGATCTTTGTGTATTCTGCACAGTCCGGGCCATGAATCGTCAGATATATAGCTCCTCACCGACCTTCTCCTGCCTGTATCTGTTTCCGGTATTCTTTCGGGGTCATCTGCACAGATTCTTTAAATATCCTGAAAAAATGACTGGGGCTTGAATAGCCGCAGGCCTCAGATACCTGATAGACGGTAAGCCCGGTATCGGCCAGAAGGTGCATGGCCTCATTCAGCCTGACCTCCTTCATAATATCACGGCAATTTCTTCCGGTGTACTTTTTTATATATCCGGTGAGATAATTGGCATTGTATCCCAGTCCCGCTGCCATTTCCTCCAGGGTCTGCTGCATACAGTGTTCCCGTACATACTGAACCACTTTCCTCGCCTTCCTGTCCATGCCATAGTAACTGTACCGGCCACGCTTCACAAGACTGTCCAGAAGCAAAAGAAGCCATGCTTCCAATGCAAAAGTCTGATGAAATCCCGCCTGTGTGTACTCCTCGACCATATTGTTCATGAATATCGGAATATTTTTGCTGTATCCGGTAGAAAAAAACATATATTTTTCTTTGCCCGGATTATCATATCTCAAAAATTCCGAGATTGGATTTCTATCCATCACAAACTCCCGCAGTGTCCGTCCAAAAAGTTTATCCTTAATACAGACATTTACGATAAGCGTCTCCGGATTTACACAATGGATTGCCTGAAGCGCATATTTGTTCAACAGTACAATATCTCCCTGGGACATGTAAAGCTCTACGCCATCAATTTCATTCAGCAGCTCCCCCTGGCATACATAGCACAATTCAAAAAAATCATGATTATGCAGCGGAAAATCTTCTGTCACCTCATGTCCCAATATGTAAATATTCTCCCGTTCAGGAAATCCGGATGCAAGTTTTTGAATATCGTGAATAAAATAATGTTCCTCCAGCTCGTTATAGTTGTGCTTAAGCAGCTCCTGCGGAAGAATCACTTTATGCTCTCTCTGCGGTTCTCCCCGGCGGTTTTTTACAACAGCCAGGGACTCCGCCATTTTATTCTGCCGCATATGCACCTCCTCCGTGAACTTTATACTGCGCCTGTGTCATACTTTCGCCCCAATTAAAATGTGAGAAAATCACACATTGACGTGTAATTACTCCCTGTTCTGATGACTCATTTTACCATATAATATTGGTATAAGCAATGAAACCAAGGAGGTGGCGGGTATGAAAACATATGTGATTCATTTAGATACTGTGCAAAAGTTAAAAGACTATCTGTATATGCTGGGAAATTTTTCTTTTACAGGAATTGTTGCAACAGACTGTGTAAATGTCCAGCCAGACGACGTTCTCTCTCTGTTTGACCGCTGCAGCGACGGAACATTTGTACTGACGGTTCAGGGCTGTGAAGGGCAGGTGCTGGAAAGCATGGAAAAATATTTAGAAGATTGCGGCCTTGTCTGCCACGATAAAAAAATTGCATAATCATTTCAAAAACCCACAAACATAATGTTCGTGGGTTTTCCATGCGATAAAATATGCAATTTTTATTGTTTGCTGAACTGCGGCTGCCTATATTTACTGAGTTATTAGAACGTGGTATTACAAACATGTTACAATAGCAGGGCTTCTCATTACTCCTTACCACACCTCAAAATAAAATGCAAAAGGAACCCAACGCATCAGGTTCCTTTAGGTGTAGTCCGAAGACGTCCACCGCAATTCTTATATATAATATACACCTTTTCTGCCAAATATATAAGTATATCTACGGCTTAATCACTAAAAAACTCCCCAAGGCCGAAGCCCTGAGGAGTGGTAAAATCTTTTTGAAATTGTACGTTCAGAAACGTATGCTTATCTCTTACTGAACTGTGGTGCTCTACGAGCTGCTTTGAGACCGTACTAAACTCCTTTGAGCGCCGATTTTCCTTGGTATTCCGGGCTTTTCCGGCTTTTCAATGTTCAGTTGTCCTATTCCTTAACCAAGGAAAATGGTGCATTTTCAATCAGCATCCCGCCAGTTAAAGCGCGCTGTTCACTACCTCGAACAACTCCTCTGGCTTATTATATTTCACCTTTGCGTAAATGTCCATAGTTGTTTTGCTGTTTTCATGTCCTGCAAGGTACTGAACTGTCTTGGGATCAACGCCTGCATAAAGAAGGTTCGTGATGTAAGTGTGCCGTAACAGGTGTGGGGTAACATCAAAATCCAGCGTATATTGGATATTGGGATTGTTCTTCTGTGTCATACCCAGCGTTGGCTCCACTGTGTATTTGATGCTCTGCCCATTCACATACTTATAGTAATTGCGGGGTTTGGTGGACCGGACGACTACATACTGCCACACCCGTTGAAACTGCGATGCAGCTAAAGGCTGTCCTTCGCTGTCCGCAATCACATAGTCTGATCTGGAGACTGCCTTGGCTTCCCGCAGGCAATCAACCAAACACTTGGGGATTGGAATATCTCTTTTTGCCGCCTTAGTCTTTAGCACCGTAGAAACCACGGGCCTGTTATGCTCTGTGCGCCATGCCCGCCTCACCGAGATATAAGGCGTAGACTCGTCCAGAAATACACAGTCCCATTGCAGTGCAAGGATTTCTTCCCGGCGTAGGCCCGAATACAGGCCGAGCATAATAAACAGATAAGGTGGAAGTCCCCGGACCGTATCCAGAAGCACCTCTACCTGCTGGTCTGTCAGTGCATCCTTCTTTTTCGCTGGCTTTCCGCCCTTTCCCGATATTCCTACACAGGGGTTATACTCAAGTATTTGGCTGCGCTCCGCCGAGTAGAAAATACACTTGAGAAGCATATTCACCGTACTGTATAACCCCTCCGATTTATTCGACAGCGGCACAAGTGCCAGTCGAATATCATCAGCCGTCACTTCCTCCATATACATCTCTCCCAAAGGTTTGATGATGTAATTCTTCATGTCGGTGGTATATCCCTTCAATGTAGCCGTAGATACCTTTGCTGATTGCATCAGCAGCCACTTCTCGCAATACTCAGCCACCGTCGGATGCTGCCGGCGAAAGATAATCTCCTCTACCTCGCGCCGCGCCTCTAATTGCTTTTCATACAATTCCTCGCAGGTGGCAGCATACAAGCTCACCTGCTTGCCATCCGCATCCAGAATCCGGGTTCTGTAATATGGGATTCCTTTTCTCATAACAGTTCCGTACTGCGGAACCTCCGTTTTTTTCTTAGCCATCTTTGACCTTCCTTTCTTGATTACGTGCAGTTTCCGTATCTACACTCTCTTTTTATCAGAAAGTCCAAATTTAATCAAAGATACGGCCTATGTAAAACAAAGAGCGAGACATCCTTGCCTCGCTCCTGCTCCATTTCCTATTTTATTGTTTCGCCTTATGCTCGTACAGCATCCCATTGAGCAAATGCATTGCCCATCGTTCTGACCAGCTCATCCGGTCTGTTGTATTTGACCTTTGCGTAGATGTCCATGGTAATTTTGCTGCTTTCATGGCCTGCCAGATATTGAACCGTTTTGGGGTCTACCGATGAATGAATAAGATTCGTGATGTAGGTGTGCCGCAGCTGATGCGGTGTAACCTCGAAGTCCAAGCTGTAAACCACATGGCCGTTGTTTCGGGCCTTTTCTCCAAGCTCCGGGTAAAGCATATACTTCACATATTTTCCGTCCACCAGTTTGCGGGCCATTCTCGGTTTCGCGGTTCGCGTCACAATATACTGCCACAGCCGCTTAAACTGCGTATAAGACAGAGGTTCTCCATCCCGGTTTGCGACCACATACTCCGAAGTCGAATTTGCTTTTGCTTCTTTCAGACATTCTGCCAAGCAGGTCGGAAGGGGGATATTTCTCTCCGCAGCCTTTGTCTTTAATTCGTCGAGAATCACCGGCCTGTTATTTTCAGTATGCCATGCCCGCCGCACTGCTAAGTAAGGGAAGTCTCCATCCAGATAAACCGCATCCCATTTCAAGGCAAGTATTTCTTCACGTCTCAAGCCTGCGTACAGGCCAAGCATAACAAATACATAAGGGGGAAGTCCCTGTACGGTATCCAATAAGCGCGCGGCCTGATCGTCTGTCAGTGCCGCTTTATCTTTCTGCGGAACGCCGCCACCTTTTGTCGTAAGATAAATCGTCGGGTTATCATCAATGATTCGGCTTTCCTTTGCTGCACGAAAAATAGATTTATACAGAATCACGACTGACTTATATACCGATGCGGATTTTTTTGAGACAGGGACAAGCGCAAGCTGAATATCATCCAGGCTAACCTCTCCCATCCGCTTATCTCCCAATTCCGCAATGATGTGCCGCCTGACCTTTGAGGTGTAATCCGTCAAAGTAGTTGCCCGTACATGGACAGACTGCATCAGCAGCCATTTCTCACAGTATTCTGCAACCGTGGGCGATTTCCGATGGAATGTGGCGTTGTTGATCTGCTCCAACGCATTTGTTTCCTTATTATAAAGTTCTTCGGGCGTTCTTGCATAAAGGGCTACGAGCTTCCCATCTGCATCTTCAATCCTTGTTCTGTAATACTCAATACCATTGAGCATCACTGTACCGTATTCTGGAATCATCATTTTTCTTTTTGCCAATTCCGTCACCTCCAAAAAATAATCTCCAGCGCTGTATCTTTGTTTTATCAAACTTCTTCAATTCCAGCAAGGATACGGATTGGCTCATGCTTTGGCGTTCCGGGGCTTGCGGTAAGTTGCGCTCTTTTCCATAGGTTTTGCCCGGTGTGTGCATTTTGCGATATACTCCTGAAGGCCCATATCAGTAAAATATACACAACCGTTCTGCACATACTGAACATAAGAAATCAAGCCGTTGTTACGGGCTGCATCTAAGGTCGTAATACTGATCCCCAAGATTTTGGCAGCTTCTTTTCGTGTAATCAGTTTTTCCATAAATCATATTCCCTCCATTCTGTCAAGGTTGTCATCGTGCTTTCAAAATCACATGAATGCACTGGCAGCCGAAACTGCCAGTGCATGGTATCTAACTTTGAAAAGAAAACTGCATCTGAATACTGAGCTGTTGTTTACAACAAATGGACGCAGCTCTCTTGAATTTTAGTTTTGCTTTCGCCACATTTGCCACGCATCCCTGACGATGGGGACATTCCTGATCTCCGCTGGCGCGGCTGTCATAACTCCGCAGCGTCGTTTTATTCGTGCGCCGCAGGGTTCCGCCTCAAGTCCGTGGGCGGGTGTGAACAAGTATCTTTAAGCCCCCATGGAGTCCTCGCGCCCGAAGTGCCACCTCCGGGTCTCAGGCTGGCGTTGATCGCTGGGAACAGCCTTGTTTATCACCTCCTTGGGCTGTCCATCTTGGCGGCGCGCCTGATTCGCTCGTACATGGGTTATGTACCAGAAATGCCGTCTATTCGATTGTCAAAGTACATCGAAGGGGAGAAACTTGTCCTTCTTATTAACACTGACAAAAAGAGTGAAAAACAGGCGCTTCAAATGAAACTTTATCAAAAATATTTTGCTAACTGTTTCAACCCACGCCGGATGCTGTCACGAACACGGCTCGGATCTACGCCTTCGGCTCTGGCAATCTCATTTACGCTCATCCCCAGATAGTACCGGGCGTAAATTCTCCTTGCCTGTTTCTTCGGCAAAGCCATCACGGCGGAGTAAATCTGCTCGCGCAGCTGCTTTTCCTCCAGAAGCATCTCCGGCGTCTCCAGCTTTCGCAGGACCGCATTTTCAATTCCATTCTCACAGTCCAGGGAGTACTGCGCCTTATAGCGATACATTTTTCGCTCATAGGCTGCTTCAGCTCGCTCGTCAGACTGAAACACCGCTTGTACTTCATCGGTTACTTCCAAAAAGGCATCGGTTTTATAAACATCGGGATACAGATCCCGAAGATTGACTTTCTTCATTATGTACCTCCATTTCGATTCACGGGTGATTAGCGGGTGAATCGAATGGAGGCGGGGAACGGCATCGAGGCCGTTTGGGGACATTCGGCAAAAAACGACAAGCAAAAGCGCCAGTCTCCCATTCCAGGAAACTGGCGCAACAAAAAAGATCATTATTATTCCGGTTTGCGCAGAACGATAATACTGACAGGTTGCCGAACTGCCCCGGAGGGGAAGCTACACTTTTTTTAGCAAGTGAAGATTATGAGAACTGTAAAAGGTTAAAACAAACAAAGCGGCATCCTCCTATATGCCGCTGTAAATAACCTTTCTGTCTACGCAGTATAAAGCGGCAGCTATTCAGCAAGCCGCGTTTTCATTGAACCATTACTCAATTAACAGCTGCTCGCCATTATTGAGAGCTATGGTATAGAACAGAAAGCAAGATTTACTTTAGATTTATACAAGATTTGCACAAGAAATACCTATACTTCGAATTTGTAGCCTATTCCTCGAATGCTTTTAATATGTTCTGATGCAGTTTCCGAACTTTTTAACTTTTTCCGTAAATTACTTATATGGCTTGAAATCGCATTGCGTGAATAAAACGAAAAATCATCATGCCAAACAGAATCCATTATCATTTCATAAGTATAGACTTGCCGTTGATTCATAATTAGCAGCGCAAGAATATCAAACTCTTTTTCGGTCAAATCAATGCATACCCCAGCTATCTCTACAGACCTGTACTCTAAGCAGAAAGACAAGTCTTTCACAGTGATGATTGTTAGCGGTCTTCTTTTATCTTTTGGTATTTTCAAACAATTTCTCATACTATTTTTCTCTGAAAACATTTCTACCATAGGATGATTATAGGTATGTAAATATTGAGCAGCACCAAAATGGACACATGCATACCGCTGTTCCTCCGAATATGAAGGTGGCACAACAATAATTGGTACCGCACGTTTTTGTCTCAAGATATCCAAATCGTCTTGTGGAATCACATCAGAGCAAATAGCTACGCATATATATTCTTTAAAAGACAGCATTGCGGCCGCTTGTTTAATATTATCAGCATAGTCAAATTCAATTTCAAATTCTTTCCATCGGCCAGCAGTAACCTCATATTCATTATAGGCGTATCCTACGCCCAATACATGCGGAACCATATGTTCACCTCCTACTACTTCTAGGTAGTGTCAAGTTTCACTACCTTTTTTTATTGTTAAACCTTGATTTTATGGGAGTTTGCAATAAAAAGAGCATTGACCTCCCTTTTTCTGGTATAATGTCAATCGCCAAACCAACCTTAAACCAAGGAGACAATGCTCATGGACATTATACTGTATTTACTTCACTTAATTCAATACCAACATAAACAAATTTGCTGGCTTATTAACTTTATCTGTAGATATATCCCTCTCAAACAATGGGCTTTCGATGATTCCCATTCTCCCAAGTATCAGAAGTTCAAGATTGACGAACTTCCTAAGATTATTTCATACAAACAGGATTGGGACTGGAAAGAGCTTATTCCTTACTATCAGGAACGCTATCACAAAATCATCAAGCCTGTGTTCAGGCACGGAGAATGCGATATTCCAGAGTCCTGTCACTGCCCCGTTTGCGACGCGCCTGCTGACTATCTCAAGTGGAACAATGGAAAGCGCAAATCTCAAGTGTTGTGCAAGGTCTGCCAGACCACTTTTTCCCCAACCGAAGATAACCGTTTTTCTAAATCCACTGTATTGAGATGCCCTCACTGTAATCACAGTCTTGATCGTAAAAAGGACCGGAAACACTTCATCGTCCACAAATGTGTTAACCCCAAGTGCCCATACTATCTACACAATCTGAAGAAAGTTGACAAAAAGCATCTTGAAGAAGATTACGGCAAAAACAAATATAAGCTTCACTACATCTACCGCGAATTCACGATAGATTTCTTTAAGTTGGATTTAAACTCCCTTCCAAAGAATGCATCTTCCCTGAAATTCACCAAGTTCGATTCCCATACCATGGCACTTTGTTTGACTCTGCATGTGAATCTCGGTCTTTCTCTCAGAAAAACCAAGCAGGCACTCCTTGATCTTTACGGTATTGACATCTCACATCAGAGCATTGCCAACTACTGCAAATCTGCCGCCATGTGTATCAAACCCTTTGTAGACCATTACGATTACGGCACAGGCTCTGTATTCACTGCTGATGAAACCTACATTAAAATCCGTGGCGTTAAAGCCTACATCTGGTTCATTATGGATGCGGCAAAACGTTCCATCATTGGCTACCAGGTCTCGGATAATCGTGGTGTCGGTCCTTGTATCCTTACAATGAGAATGGCTTTCCGGAACCTAAAAGAACTTCCAAAAAACTTTAAATTCATTGCGGATGGATACAGCGCCTATCCATTGGCTGCACAGCAGTTCTTCCATGAATTTGGAGATAAATTCAAGTTCGATATTACCCAGGTAATTGGTCTTACCAACGACGATGCGGTGTCAAAAGAGTTCCGTCCATACAAACAGATGATTGAAAGACTCAACCGTACATACAAGGCCTCTTACAGACCCACAAACGGCTTTGACAACATCGACGGTGCCAACTATGATCTGGCTCTATGGGTTGCTTACTACAACTTTCTCCGCCCACACAAGCATGTCGGCTACAAAGTACTGAACGAAGTAGAAATGCTCAAAGGCGCTGATAACATGCCTGGAAAATGGCAGCTTCTCATCTTCCTCGGCCAGCAGACCATCCTTAATCTTCAAAATCAGGCATCTGCATAATGGAGCGGAACTGTTGTCAGGTAAACCGTGGAATACCGCAGTGCCGTAGGCGCGAGGATATGCCGCGAAAGTTGCTTGACATAAGGTTCTCGGATTATCCTGTCAAACAGAAAAGGGGCAACTGCGCCCTTTTCCTGCCTTCCGGCGAGGACGGGTTCGGGCAGAGCCTGAAAATGGGTCAAGGGACGAGTCCCTTGCGGGTACTTAGGGCAGAGCCCTAAGCCCTCGGAGAGCTTATCGTGATCAATATCTACAGTTTTCAAGGTTCAATTGAGCCTTATTTATTTGACTCGTTTTTCCATACATCATTTGACACTATC
>NZ_WKZK01000070.1:7995-34756 GCF_009680135.1 Eubacterium sp. BIOML-A2 | reverse complement strand
TCTTTCATACTGATTTTAGTATATCAGATTCATTAAAATCTGTCCGAAAAAGTGTCTTAATTTATGAGACCATTATAGGAATAATTAGAATGAAAGCAAAAGAGTACAAAAGAATGCTGGCAGTTGTCTTGTCGGCAGGAATGATGGCTGTACAGCCGGCATCCGTTATGGCAGCCGACACAGGCCTGAACGATCCGTTACAGCAGGAAGCAGGAGCGGGACAGGACGGCGCGCGTTCGGAAGACACAGAACAGCCAAACGACACAGAACAGCCAAACGACACAGAACAGCCCGAAGAGATCCGCCAGGCAGCGGCAGTTGACGGAAGTGAAACCATGGTAGATATCTCGGAAGAAGTTCTCAAAATGCTGGAGGATGGCTCCGTTTACCAGGATGAGGAGACGAAGTTTTTATACGACAGCAAGACAGGGCAGAAGGTAGATCCGGTTACGGGAGAGCGGGTGGAAGAAAAGCCCGGGGAGAATCCAGGCGGTGACGTTTCTGATCAGCCGGGGGATAATACGCCGGACAAGCCAGGTGACAGCACACCGGAGAAACCAGGGGATAATACGACCGATAAACCGGGTGAGAATACACCGGACAAGCCGGGTAATGATGGCGAAGACGGAAAAGACAACGGGGATAAAGAAGAGAATGGCAGCACATCCGACAATGGAAATACCGGGGGCAGTCAGAATGGATCAGACCAGGAGAATGGAGATACACAGAAACCATCCGATTCCGGAGAAACTGGCGGCCAAGAAGGGAGTGAAGGCAAGCAGCCCGAAGATGCCAAGGAGTCACCTGCTGCGCAGGAGCATTCTACAAATCAAGCGTTAATTGCCGGCCAGCAGATTATTAAACTTCCCGAGATAAAGAAGGACTTCAGGTTCTGGACGGTGGCAAGAAGGTATGCCTTTGCAAAAGCTAAGTTATCCGTGCGTGAAGAGATGACAGAGGATGCAAGAGCCGTTGGCTCTTTGAACACAAACGGACTTCTGTATGTACTTCAGGAAGAGGAAGACGGCTGGCTGTATGTGGAATCAGGCACGGTTCGCGGTTTTGTGAAAGCGGATGAGGTTCTGCGCGGAGAGGATGCACAGAAGCTTTTAACAAAGTATCAGGACAGGGCGAAGAAAAAGGCCGAGAGAACAAAGACAAAGTATACCGGAATAGAAAGCGTGGTTTCTGTTGCGAAGGAGCTGATTTCCCAGAGTGAGAACAATGCGTTTTTACATACACATTCAACGGTGAACAGGACCGTTATTGACAAGAAGTATGCACTGACAACCATCGGACTGCTCAACGTTAGAGAAGGCAAAGATACGAATACCCGGATTGTAGGGACGCTGAAGGCAGACAGCCTGTGCTATGTGCTTGCAGATGAGAATGAAGAGTGGGTTTATATTGAATCCGGCGATGTGAGAGGATTTGTAAATAAAAAGTATCTTAAGACAGGGAATGAAGTGAATAGGACTGTGGAGGAGAAGGGAGAAGAGAACTTCCCGACTGCCAGCGAGATTATTGAACCGGAAAAGAACAAGGCCTGTTATTACACATTGACTTCAGTAAAATCAGGGGTTCCCGGCAGCAGTGTCAGACAGTCTGTTTTAGAGTTTGCCTCACAGTTTATCGGCAATCCTTATGTCTGGGGCGGAACCAGCCTGACAGAAGGTGCAGACTGCTCCGGGTTCGTACAGAGTATTTATAAGGAATACGGATACAGCCTGCCGAGAGTGGCGGAGGATCAGGCACAGTATGGAACCAAGATTGCCGTGGAGGATGCACAGCCAGGAGATCTGATATTCTATGCAAAGAACGGTTATATTCATCATGTCGTGATCTATGCGGGAGACGGAAAAACTGTTGAGGCCATGGGATCAGATTATGGAATCGTCCAGGGGAATGTGGATACATCCGAGGCAGTGTGGGCGGTTAAAGTCCTGGATGACAGTGTGGGCGGCGGTTTTGCCAGCAGTATTGGCGAAGTGAATGCCACAGACGATATGTATGGAGAGTATCTGGGAGATTACCAGCTGACTTATTATTGTTCCTGTGAGATATGCTGTGACGTGGAGACCGGTATTACAGCAACGGGAACTCCGGTTGTGGAAGGACAGACGATTGCGGTAGATCCGAGCGTGATTCCTTATGGAACTCAGGTTATTATTGGGGGACATGTATTCACTGCGGAGGACTGCGGAGGCGCGGTGAAAGGGAACCATATTGATATTTATGTCAATGACCATGACAGGGCTCTTAGTATGGGCGTGAATCAGGCGGATGTGTATTTGGTGAAATAAAGGATGCCTAAGGGGATCTTATCATTTTTTCTGCGGGTGAGAGAGATAAAAACCTGCTCCCAGCCGGGCAGACAGATTAGTATTTTAATTGATCTGTCTTCCAGACTGGGAGTATTTTGGGTTTGTTGAAGATAGCATAAAAAATTTAATAAAAATTTTCTTGAATTAACACTCATACCGTGTTAAATTAAATGCATTCGGAGGAATAATGACCGGGTGCATTTCAAACATTCTTTATATCTAATCATAATGAAGAATTTCATTCTTTTGGACAAATTCGTCCTAATATTCAATGTTTGAAAAAAGAATAAAGGCGTATACAGGCAGAAACAGGTGGTGCTTATGGGCTGAATAGAAATTACGAGAATATAATGTTATTTTTATACAGAAAAATCAGACCAGGAGATAAAATATGGGAAAAAGTGATGTATATATGAAACGCTGGCTTTCTAATAAAGAGCGATTTGCCGATTTGATAAACGGCTCGCTGTTTCATGGAAAGCAGATTTTTTCGGGGGATAGTCTGCGGGCTGAAGACAAAGAGCAGAGAATAATGATTCGAAAATCAGACGGTAAAGAGATTGCAGTCCAAAGATACCGGGACATCATAATGACAACGGAGAATCAAACTAGGATTGTCGTGTTGGCATGTGAAAACCAGGAGGAAATCCACTATGCAATGCCTGTGCGCACAATGTTGTATGATGCCTTGAGTTATGCGGACCAAGTGAATGAAATAAGGAAAATGAGGAGAAAAGACAGGACCTTTGAAAGCCCTGCGGAATTTCTTTCGGGGCTGAATCGAACAGATTTATTGACACCTGTCATAACGGTAATCTTTTATTATGGTGAAAAAGAATGGGATGCAAACAGGGAATTACATGGACTGCTTGGGATAGACAGAGAAGAATATCAGTTACTGAAAAGATATGTGCCTAATTACAAAATTAATCTGATTGATCCAAGAAAGCTGGACGGGCTAATGTGTTTTCAAACTGATTTACAGATCGTTTTCGGAATGCTAAAATATAGAAAAAGCAAGGAAGAGTTGCTTAATTTTGTGGAAAAGAATCTGAAGTATTTTAAAAATATAGAAGAGGATTCTTACAATGCACTGAGGGTATTGCTTGGTTCAGAGGGCAGTTTAAAAGAGATGGAAGAAAAAACAGGAGGGATAGATATGTGTAAGGCATTGGATGACTTATATCAGGATGGTGTAAAAAAAGGAGTAGAACAAGGGATACAACAAGGAGTAGAACAGGGGATACATCAAGGAATTAAAGCGTTTATCGCAGATTATCGAGAAGAAGGCTTTAGCGACGAAAAGATAAGAATTAAGCTGGTAAAGAGGTTCTTAATAACCCCTGAACAAGCTTTGGATTACTGCAAAATGATATCTTAGAGGGCATATAGGGTATCTCTCTGGCAACATCTGATCATACATACCAATTATATACCGATTCTTATAAAGTTTTCTTTTACAAGAAAAATCGCTACCAAATCTTAAGTATTCCGAATAGAATTCTCCTTCAGCAAGAAAACTAATTCCAAGATGTAGTCGTACTCTGTGAAATAACCAAACGTGGATTGCAACATTCGCCGTAACAGTTCAGGCCTGCCTGAACTGTTACTATTCGTCTCACAATGTAAGAATCTGTATATTGCTAACAACGATATGTTGTGGTAATATGTTTTACATGGCACAATAGATTGTATAAGTGTGTGAAAATATTTGGTGTGAAAGGCTTGGAAATTCTATGAAGATTTATAAGAGAGATGCAGCTCTGGCTGTGTATGACCCGGAGAAAATTAAAAATGCGATAGGGCGTGCCTTTTCCAGTGTGGGCAGTTCTATTGAAGAATCAGAAAGCAACAGGCTTCTGAATAGAATTGAGTCGAAGTTTCCGGTCGATGTAAATGCAGGAGAACGGCCCATATCGGTGGAGGAAATTCAGGATTTTGTTGAACGGACTCTGATGGAGGAGAATTATTACAGGGAACTGAAGAGCTATATCCTGTACCGGGAGGGGAGGGCGAGACGAAGGATATCCCGCCAGCGGATTGCGGCAGAACTAGAAAGTATTCCCGGAGTTACAGGCGTATTGGCCGGCATTCAGAAGGAATTTATTCAGGAGGAATACGAGCTGGAGCAGCTGAATGCCAGATTTCAGGCGCTTTTAAGCCATGGGCTGACGGATCTGGAAAAGCTGGCTGTACTCGTAAAAGCATGTGCGGAGCTGACGACACAGGAGGCGCCAAAGTGGGAGATGATTGCTGCCAGGATCAGAATGCTCAGTTTTGATCTTCAGCTGGACAGGCAGATGCAGGCATTTCATATTCACAGCTTTTATGAAAAAATATGCTGGCTTACGGAACAGGGGCTTTATGGAAAATATATATTAGAAAATTATTCCCAGGAAGAGATCGGGGAGTTTGAGACATGGCTTTGTAAGAAAAGGAATGATCTGTTTACATTTTCCAGTCTGGAGCTGCTGCTTGGGAGATATACCATCTGCAGCAGGACGGGGGAACCGCTGGAGGCACCCCAGGAAATGTTCATGGGAATTGCAATGCATCTGGCGATGAAAGAGAAGAAAGACAGAAGCATCTGGGTCAGGCGTTTCTATGATATGCTCAGTACGCTTAAAGTGACGATGGCAACGCCGACGCTTTCTAATGCGAGAAAGCCGTACCACCAGTTGTCCTCCTGTTTTATTGACACAGTGCCGGACAGTCTGGATGGAATTTACCGCAGTATTGATAACTTTGCTAAGGTTAGTAAATACGGCGGAGGGATGGGCATGTATTTTGGCAAAGTCCGGGCAAGCGGAAGCTCTATCCGCGGATTTGAGGGCGCTGCAGGCGGTGTGATCCGCTGGATACGGCTCGCTAATGATACGGCTGTGGCGGTGGACCAGCTTGGGGTCCGGCAAGGGGCCGTGGCGGTTTATCTGGATGTGTGGCACAGAGACCTGCCGGAATTTTTAAATCTGAGGACAAATAACGGCGATGAACGGATGAAGGCTCACGATGTATTTCCAGCAGTCTGCTATCCGGATTATTTCTGGAAGCAGGTACGGGATCATATAGACAGTGACTGGTATCTTATGTGCCCCCATGAGATACTGACTATTAAAGGATATGCCCTGGAAGATGCTTTTGGGGAGGAATGGGAGGAAAAGTACCTGGACTGTGTGCGGGATGAACGGATCCGCAAGCGGGTCATACCGATAAAAGATGTGCTTCGGCTGATTATCCGCAGTGCAGTGGAGACCGGGACGCCCTTTGCTTTCAACCGGGATACGGTGAACAGAGCCAACCCAAACCGGCATAAAGGTATGATTTACTGCAGCAACCTATGTACGGAGATCGCCCAGAATATGAGCGCGATAGAGCTGGAAGAGCAGCGGACCGAGGAAGTAGACGGTGAGACCGTTGTCGTGACGGTGACAAAACCAGGCGAGTTTGTAGTGTGCAATCTTGCCAGCCTGTCATTGGGGCATATACAGGTGGAGAACTATGAGGAATTGTCTTACATTACCGAGAGCGCTGTACGTGCTTTGGATAACGTGATTGACCTGAATTTCTTTCCAGTGCCCTATGCCCGGATTAATAATCTCAGATATCGTCCGATCGGTCTCGGCGTCAGCGGATACCAGCATATGCTTGCAAAGCATGGGATTCGCTGGGAAAGCCAGGAACATCTGGATTTTGCAGAAAAGGTTTTTGCGGATATTCACTATGCTGCATTAGAGGCCAGCAGTAATATTGCAAAGGAAAAAGGCAGCTACGCCTATTTTGAGGGAAGTGAGTGGCAGACAGGGGCGTATTTCCGGCAGAGAAATCTGATAGATGAAAGGTGGAAGAAGCTTGCAGACAGGGTGGCGGCACAGGGACTGAGAAACGGCTATCTTCTGGCAGCGGCACCGACCAGCAGTACCAGCATTATAGCCGGGACGACGGCAGGTCTGGATCCTGTGATGAACCGTTATTTTCTGGAGGAGAAGAAAAACGGGCTGATGCCGAGAGTTGCACCAGAACTTTCGATGGAGACATTCTGGTATTATAAAAATGCACATTTAATAGACCAGTCCTGGTCTGTGCGGGCCTGCGGCATCCGGCAGAGGCATATTGACCAGGCACAGAGTATGAACCTTTATATTACGAATGAGTACACCTTCCGCGGAGTTTTGAATCTGTATCTGCAGGCATGGGAAGAAGGGGTGAAGACGATTTACTATATTCGCTCCAGAAGCCTTGAAGTTGAGGAATGTGAGGTTTGCTCTTCTTAAGAACAATGTTGAAATCAGGAGGCTGACATGTCAGAACTAGTTAAGAAACCACTCTTTAATCCGGAGGGAGATATCGAAGTTACAAAACGAAAAATGATTGGGGGAAATACTACCAATCTGAATGATTTTAATCATATGAAGTATAATTGGGTCAGCGACTGGTACCGCCAGGCTATGAATAATTTCTGGGTGCCGGAGGAAATCAATCTGAGCGTTGACATCAAGGATTATAAAATGCTTCCTGCTGCAGAGCGCAGGGCTTATGATAAGATCCTGTCCTTCCTGATATTCCTGGACAGTATCCAGACTGCGAATCTGCCGAATATCGGAGAATACATTACTGCAAATGAGGTGAACCTGTGTCTGTCTATCCAGACATTTCAGGAGGCGGTGCACAGCCAGAGCTATAGTTATATGCTGGACACGATCTGTGAACCGCAGGAACGCAATGCCGTACTCTATCAGTGGAAGGAAGACCGGCATCTGCTGGAAAGAAATGAATTCATCGGAAAACTTTATAATGCATTTCAGGAGGAAAAAAGCCCGGAAATGCTGGCATGTACCCTAATTGCCAATTATATTCTGGAAGGGGTGTATTTCTACAGCGGGTTTATGTTCTTTTATAATCTTGGCAGGAACAGGAGGATGCCAGGATCTGTGCAGGAGATCCGATATATTAACCGGGATGAGAACACCCATCTGTGGCTGTTCCGTAGTATTTTGATGGAACTGAAAAAAGAGGAGCCATGGCTGTTTACTCCGGAGAGAACAAAAATTTACCGTAGTATGATCCAGGAGGGCTGCGAGCAGGAGATCCGCTGGGGGCATTATGTGATCGGGGATGATATACAGGGGCTGAACCGGGATATGATCACGGATTATATCCAGTATCTGGGGAACCTGCGGTGTAGAGGTCTGGAGCTGGATCCTATTTACGAAGGGCATGAGAAAGAACCGCAAAGCATGGCCTGGGTCAGTCAGTTTTCGAATGCTAATATGATAAAGACTGACTTCTTCGAGGCTCGGAGCACGGCTTATGCTAAGAGCAGCGCGCTTGTGGATGATCTTTAGGAGGGGCGCCTGTATGGAGTGTGCCTTCTGCCGCAGTCCGGGAAACTTCCCGGGCTACGGCAGGAGGCACATTCCATACAGGCTTGGTGCATCCAGGCGGAAGAACTTTATGCGGCGAGAGCTGACGGAGGCAGCGGATGGTGATGGAAATGGGGTGTGTTTTGGGCTGGAACAGGGGGTCTAAAATAGCAGGAGGCCGAAGTAGGTTACTGTGTTGGGGCCGTTTATGTAGCGGACTTTGGCTGTCCTGGAGAGGTGCTGGACGTTGATTCCGAAGCCTTCTACAGCGGGGGTGAGGGTTCCGGGCATGCGGCAGGGGGCGTCGGGGTATGTGCAGGTCTCGCAGTGGATACAACCTTCGTTGGAGAGCAGAAGGTAGGGGAAGCTGCTGCCAAGGAGTCCGCGCAGTCTTGCGGATACTTGTTCGAATTCTTTGTGGCCTTCCTGCATTCCTTCCACATCGAAGGAATCTTCCAGGTCGTATTTTCCGGTGAATACCATGCCGTTTTCAAATGCCAGACACCGTGCTTTGCATTCGCTGACGGTGCCTACGGCAGGGGGACAGGCCCAGGATTTTCCGTATTGGCCGCAGCCGTTTGACTGGCAGATTCTGCGGACTTCTTCCTGAAACAGGATGTCGGTGGTTGATATGAAACCATATTGGTAGATACCGATTTCTTTTAACTGGGACTCTCCCGGTATGTGGCAAAATGTTTTTTCTTCTGACATGATTGGTGATTCCTTTCAATTAACTTTTATTGACCCGGCAGTATGTGAATATGGCCGGATGTTACATTTTTGACAGTAGCGCTGTTGTAATAACTGTGCCTGTGGTAATTTATTCACCGGTCATTCCCTTATAAATCAGTTCCAGATACCTGACTGCCCGGTCCATCCCTAGATTGCTTATGTTCAGGATCATATCATGAGAACTGACAGCATCCCATTCATTTCCGGTATATGTCTCATAGTAATAACGGCGTTCTCTGTCAATCTTTTTCATCTTATCGGCGGCCTTCCGTTCAGTCAGTCCGTAGAGTTCCATGGTTCTCTTTACCCTGTATGCCTTGTCGGCACAGATGAAAACATTCAGGCATTCCGCCTGTTCCCGCAGCACATAATCCGCACATCTTCCAATAAATACAGCCGGTCCCTTTTGTGCCAGTTCGCGAATCAAATTACACTGTACATAGAACATTTTGTCAGTCAAAGGCTGTTGGTAATCTACTCGTCCAACATAGTCCATCATAGTTCCCGGCGGGTATGCGTATGTTGTTAAAAATCCGTTCAATGCAGTTTCATCCACGGAATTAGCCCTCTCTTCGCTGATGCCTATTTTTTCTGCTGCAAGTTCAACAAGATTTTTATCATATAATGGTAAATTCAACCGCTCCGCAAGCCGCGCACCTATTTCGCGCCCGCCACTTCCAAATTCCCTGCCTATCGTGATCATTACATTCTTTGACATAGTCTACAGCTCCTTTCTCTTATTTTAGGTTCGTCCTTTCTATCTACTTTTATTATACTTAATTTATTAGATAACAACAAGATGAATTTAAAGACTGCGAGAGGGGGCCACTGCTGCTCATACCTTTAGGATGTGTACAGTAACTGCGGGAGGATGACTGCACCTACCTCTTTATTTCGGCTCCTCCTTTCATAAGTCTAATCTTGTCTTTTGCTTCCGAATACAGTATGATTTATATATCATATATTTTTTCTGGCAATCGTACATAAAGCATAATTGCAGAGGAGCAGCAGGAATGGGAAGAGCGCGGAGAAAACGGAAGTTCGGTACAACTGAAAAACGGATGCTTACAGGCTGTTCTATGCTGGCAGTGAGCGCGGTTCTTACTGTACTCTCAGGGCAGTCCCCGGGGATGGCTGAATGGTATTCTACCCACATCTATCCGGTGATTGTGTCTGTGGTGGGGCGGGTTTCCGGATTATTCTCCTGTTCACTGGCTGAATTGTGCTTGTACGTTCTGGTGCTTTTGACAGTGGGTTCCCTGATCCATGCGGTTGTGGAAGCAGCCAGAAGCGGAAGCGGGGGCGCTGTCATGCTGCGGTGGGCTTCCGGCCTGTTTTTGACGGTCTCTGTTCTTATGCTTCTATACGTTGCAAACTGCGGCATTAATTACAGGCGGGGTTCATTCTCTGAAAAATCGGGCATTGAGACGGCTGCATATACGGTGGAAGACCTCAAACAGACCTGCCTGTGGCTGACTGAGGAAGTAAATGCAAGGGCCGGACAGGTGGAACGGGACGAGAACGGGGTGATGCTGCTGGAGAGTGCGGAGGAAAAAGATGCGGTGAAAGCCATGAAAGCGCTGGGCAGCCAGTATCCCGCGCTTGAGGGATATTACCCAAGACCGAAAGGGCTTCTCGTATCAGAGATTCTTTCCTATCAGGGGCTGACCGGTGTTTATGTTCCATTTACGGTAGAGGCGAATTATAACAAAGACATGACTGCTTACAATATACCGTTTACGGCCTGCCATGAACTGTCACACCTGCGTGGATTTATGCAGGAGGAAGAAGCCAACTTTATCGCATTTCTTGCGTGTAAAGATGCCGAACGAGGGGACTTTCAGTATAGCGGATACCTTATGGGCTGGATCTATAGTATGAATGCACTGCGACGTGCTGATGCAGAAGCATGGCAGGCGGTAAGGACGGCGCTCGATAAGAGTGTAGAGGCCGACCTCCAGGCTAACAGCCGGTTCTGGGCAAAGTATGACGGGGCAGTGGCGGAAGTGTCAAATAAAGTGAACGATACATATCTCAAGGCAAACGGTCAGGAAGACGGAGTAGAAAGCTATGACCGGATGGTGGACTTAATTGTGGGGTACTGGATGAAGTAGAATTTCTACTGGCGGTGAAGGTGTTTTTCAGGTCTGCGCAGCAAATGCGCAGACCCATCTGAACTGTTATAGTTTATAAAGAAAAATTGTTCAAAAGGCTTGATTTTTGAGGCGAGTTATGATAATATAGACAACGGTCACTGTAAAAGCGGTGGCACTTATAGAATAGATAATGGCTCCTTGGTCAAGCGGTTAAGACATCGCCCTTTCACGGCGGTAACACGGGTTCGATTCCCGTAGGAGTCATACTAAGGCGCAGTAGCCAAGCGGTAAGGCGTGGGTCTGCAACACCCTGATCACCGGTTCAAATCCGGTCTGTGCCTCTGGAAAAAGCCCGGAAATTCAAGATTTCCGAGGCTTTTTTGTTTTCCGGCAAAGAAAGACCTACCGGACGGGATGCATTCCGATCAGCTGGAAAGCCTGAGATCTTAAGATTATGCCAATGCAGCTTAAAACCAAACAATCCTGACGATACAGTGGAGGTACTGCCATGTACGAATTAAACCAAGCAGGCAAAAACAGTTATTATATCCAAAGCCCCGCAAAGATTGGGCTTTATAAGTTAAATGAGGCGGAGGTCTGCCTGATTGACAGTGGAAGCGATAAGGATGCTGGCCGAAAAGTCCGGCAGATTCTGGACAAGAACGGCTGGCGCCTGACTGCCGTCTATAATACCCATTCCAATGCAGATCACATTGGCGGCAATCAGTACCTGCAGGGACAGACTGGATGCATGATCTATGCTCCGGGAATCGAACGTGATTTTACAAATTCCCCTGTCCTTGAACCCGCATTTCTTTATGGTGGTTATCCGCCAAAGGACTTAAGGCACAAGTTTTTGATGGCAAAGCCCAGTCATGCAGAGTATCTGCGGAGAGAAAACCTGCCGGAAGGACTGAGCATAATTCCGCTGCCGGGACATTTCTTTGATATGGTGGGATTCAGGACATCCGATGACGTGGTTTATCTTGCAGACTGTCTGTCCAGCAGGGAGACGCTGGAGAAATATCAGATCGGGTTTATCTATGATGTTGCGGCTTATCTCGATACCCTGGAAAAGGTAAAAAGGATGGAGGCGTCGATGTTCGTCCCTGCGCACGCAGATGCAGTGGAGCAGATTGCGCCGCTGGCCCAGCTGAACATAGATAAGGTAAATGAAATCGCAGACAGGATTACAGAGATCTGTAAAGTGCCATGCTTATTTGAACAGGTGTTGCAAAAGCTGTTTTTGGGCTATGGACTTACTATGAACTTTGAGCAGTATGTGCTGGTTGGAAGCACAGTACGGTCGTATTTAGCCTGGCTAAAGGACGGGGGGCGGGTAGAAGTGCTCTTTGAAAACGGGCAGTTGTTGTGGAAATCATAGAGTTACTATACACGGCCTATAGGCCGTGAACAGTAACATCATAGATAAAATGGATTGTAAGGTTGATTGACATCCGGCAGGTAAAAGACTATGATAGTTTTATAAATCAGTGAAACAAATCAACCATATGCTGAAGTGTTTTGATCCTTTATTTTTCAGCTTTGCTGAAAACCTGCCAACAGGGTATGCGTTACGGTGTGCCCTTGTGCGTACTTCAGTATATAACTTAAGAAAGGAGACTTCCGATGTTTGAATGTGCATTTATCTATGTAGCAGAGGGCGTGAACGAAGAGATGAAAAAGGTAGTTATCCCATGTGCGGAGCTCAACTTGAATGTGGTCGGCGTTGAAAACTATGAGGAAGCAGAAATCGCGGCCAAAGAAATGGCGGCCAAGGGCTGTAAAGCAATTGAATTATGCGCAGGGTTTGGTTACGAAGGTGTTGCCAGAGTTAAAAAAGCGGTTGGCCCGGATATCGCGGTAGGAGCAGTAAAATTTGACTGCCATCCGGCTTTCGGATATAAAAGCGGTGACGAAATGTTTCAGTAGTTTTGACGACACGAAACTCCAGGGTAAAAGAAAGAGCGCTTTCAGCTTTGTGCTGAAGGCGCTTTGTGCGTAAGAGGCAGGCGGCATGGGTTTCGCAAGTTAATGCAATAGCCGCAAATAAAAAATAAACTCTTTTAAAGCCGGAGTAATCTCTTCGGCTTTATTTTTTATGCAGCAGACGGGAAGGTTCACTTTTGGAACCAAAGGAATTACGGCTATATTTTCACTGTGGAAGGTCTGAAAGTTTTTCTTTGGCAGCAGGCTGATACCGTCTCCGATCGAGATTGAGCTGATAATGGATTCAACCCTTCCGGTGCGCAGTATTTGAGGATTGATTTTGTTTTTATGGAACAGCCTGAGACAGAGCTGGTGAACGGTAGTGTAGGGATTCATCAGAATAAAGGACTCCTGGCTGCATTCCTGAATGGTAATTTCCTGCTTATCGGCAAGCGGGTGGCCGGAAGGCACTACAACGACCAGTTCGTCCTGTGCGACTTCCCAGGTACGGTGCAGTTTGGTATCGGCAAGGCCTTCTCTTGCGATAATCACATCGTATTTCCCCATTGCAAGACCTTCCAGAAGTTCATTTTCCTCCAGCTCGTCAAGATGAATCATAATATCCGGATGGAGCTTGGAAAATTCCCGGAATCGGGGGATAAACTGATACTGGTTCAGAATCGGCAGTATCCCGATGTGAAGTTTGAGCTGCTTGGATTGCTGATAGGTTCTCAGCTGTTTCATCAGCTGGTGGTACTGAGTGGCGAGCGGCAATGAATTTTTATAGAAAAACTGACCCGCATCCGTCAGATGTGCTGTTCTTTTACTTCTGTCAAAAAGCTGCACGTCCAATTCTTTTTCAAGCTTTATAATCTGTTTGGAAAGTGAAGATTGAGAGATATGTAAGGATTCTGCCGCGTCAAAGAAAGTTTTGTGTTTTACAATCTCAATAAAATAATCCAATTGTTCAAATGTCATATGATCTCTCCTTTGATTCATTCCATTCTGGAATGAATTATAACACAAGTTGAATTGATTCACCAGATAAATAGCATTAAAATGAAATCAATCTAAAAGCAATATAAAAGCAAAGGAGAGAATGAAATGGAGAAAAAAGTAGTGGATCTCAGAAGCGCGTTGGAATTGTTGAGGGAAATGCCCGGACAGTTGATTGAGACGGATGTACCTGTTGAGCCGATGGCAGAATTGTCAGGAGTATACCGTCATGTAGGAGCAGGCGGTACGGTAATGCGTCCGACAAAAGAAGGTCCTGCGATGATCTTTAATAACATTAAAGGCCATCCGGATGCACGGGTAGCGATCGGGGTTATGGCAAGCCGCAAGAGGGTGGCAGCACTGTTCGGATGCAAACCGGAAGAGGTTGGCAAGATGCTATACAAAAGCGTAGACAATCCGATTCCTCCGGTTCTTGTAAAAGATGCACCGTTATGCCAGCAGGTAGTACATAAAGCAGAAGATCCTGATTTTGATCTTTTTAAACTGGTTCCGGCTCCAACAAACACACCTGTAGATGCGGGTCCTTACATCACACTTGGTATGTGCTATGCAACTCATCCGGAGACTGGACTGAGTGATGTTACCATTCACCGCCTCTGCATTCAGGGAAAAGATGAACTCTCTATTTTCTTTACACCTGGTGCACGTCACATCGGCGCTATGGCAGAGCGTGCAGAAGAACTGGGACAGAAACTTCCGATCTCCATCAGTATAGGTGTAGATCCGGCCATTGAAATTGGTTCCTGCTTCGAGGCTCCTACAACACCAATGGGATATGACGAACTCGCAGTAGCCGGTGCACTGAGAGGAGAACCTGTAGAACTGTGCCAGTGCCTGACTGTAAATGAGAAAGCAATCGCTAACGCAGAATATGTAATTGAAGGCGAGATCCTTCCGAATGTACGTGTAAAGGAAGACCAGAACAGCCATACAGGCTATGCAATGCCTGAGTTCCCGGGATATACAGGACCGGCATGTGATCAGTGCTGGACAATCAAGGTAACAGCAGTGACTCATAGAGAGAAACCAATCATGCAGACCTGTATCGGACCAAGCGAAGAGCACGTATCTATGGCCGGCATTCCAACAGAAGCAAGTATCTACGGAATGGTAGAAAAAGCAATGCCTGGCAAACTCCAGAACGTGTACTGCGCATCTGCAGGCGGTGGAAAATATATGGCGGTAATGCAGTTTAAAAAGACCGTTGCAAGTGATGAAGGAAGACAGAGACAGGCAGCATTGGTTGCATTTACGGCATTTAGTGAATTGAAGCATATCTTCCTTGTAGATGAGGATGTGGACTGCTTTGATATCAATGATGTGCTCTGGGCCATGAACACCAGATTCCAGGGAGATGTAGATATTATTACCATCCCGGGCGTAAGATGCCATCCGCTGGATCCATCAAATGATCCTGCATGCTCACCGAGTATTAAAAACCGCGGAATCGCCTGCAAGACAATCTTTGACTGCACCGTGCCGTTTGACCAGAAAGAAAGATTTAAGAGAGCACAGTTTATGGACGTTGATCCAACACATTGGGTGAAAGACTGAGGATATAAGCTATGGAAAAGAAGAGGATTATAATAGGAGCCACAGGGGCAAGCGGACTTCCTATACTGCATACTTGCCTGGAATTAATTCGGGAAGCCGAAGATTACGAATCTTACCTGATCATGAGTGATTCGGCAAAAATAACGCTGAAGCAGGAGACTTCCTATACGGTGGAAGACATATGCCAAAGCGCGGATCATGTACTGAACATGACCGAGATCGGAGCCGCTCCTGCGAGTGGGTCCTTCCGTACAGAGGGGATGCTCATTGTACCCTGCAGTATGAAGACAATAGCCGGAATTCACGGCGGGTATGCAGATAATCTGATTCTTCGGGCAGCAGACGTAACAATAAAGGAGCAGAGGCCTCTGGTGCTGGCGGCAAGAGAGACCCCCTTAAGCCCGATCCATCTGAGAAATCTTTACGAACTTTCTATGATGCAGGGAGTCCGGATTATCCCGCCAATGATGACCTTCTATCACAGGCCGGAAAATATTGACGAGATGATCTATCACACTGCAGCAAAACTGGTAGAGCCATTTGGAATAGATGCCAGGAAATTTCGAAGATGGAATGGACTATAACATTATAACATTAAATTTTACAGAAATACAACAGGCTGTAATAAAATCGGTGCAGTCCTGCAAATTTGAGAGGAAGAGGAGTAAGTGACATGCCAATAGGAGTAATTATAAATGCATTGTCCGTCGTAATCGGCGGAGTATTAGGAACGGTACTGAGCAAGAAACTGTCAGCAGAATTCAAAGCACAGATTACGATGGTATTCGGAGTGTGTTCCATGGGAATGGGAATCAGCACCATCGGATTAATGGAAAATATGCCCGCTGTAATCTTTGCGATTGTAATCGGAACAGGGCTTGGACTTGTCATCCATCTTGGCGCCGGCATCAATAAAGGTGCAGCCGGTATGCAGAAGATGATCAGTAAGTTTGTAAAAGGTTCCAACAGCTCATTGCCGGAAGAAGAATTCATGAGTACCCTCATTACAATTATTGTACTGTTTTGTGCAAGTGGTACAGGTATCTATGGATCTATCGTGGCGGGAATGAGCGGAGACCACTCCATTCTGATCTCCAAATCAATCCTGGACTTATTTACAGCAGCTATTTTTGCATGCAATCTGGGTGCAGTGGTATCCCTGATCGCAGTGCCGCAGTTTATAATCTTCGCTTTACTGTTTTTCGGAGCAACCATCATCTTCCCGCTTACTACACCGGCGATGATTAATGACTTCAAGGCTTGCGGCGGATTTCTGATGCTGGCAACCGGTTTCCGCATGGTAAACATAAAGAAGTTCCCAACAGCAGATATGATACCCGCGATGATTATTGTAATGCCGTTGTCCTATCTGTGGGTGACGTATATAATGCCGCTTGTTTCTTAAATTACGGACTATTTAAAAACGCAGATATGGTAAGGGAACATAACAGTTAAGACCGGCCTGGACTGTACCGTAGGAAATAAAATAGATACATAGGAGTATGTAAGATGGAATGGATAATTATACTGTCATTTGCAACGTTAAAAATTCAAGTGAAACGGCTGGGAGAGGATTATTTTATCATCATGCAGGGCGGTGACAAGCCGCATATCGGATGTACGGTTCTCTCCATACCCAGACCCTCTCTGAGCGGAGATGGGAGCATCAGCGTTACATCCTCCACACTGAATGTGACGGGGCATAAAGACGACATTATCTGCCGCTATGTGGCGGAAGAGGTATGCCGGAAAAAGAATGCAGTAACGGTGTGCAGCGGTGGTTTTCACACAGACGGAATCACAGAAAAAGAGATTATAGAAGTACAGCAGACCGTGAAACAATTTGCAGCAGACCTGGAAATTCCCTAGTACATCGTAAAATAAGTAACTGCCTCATAAGCTGAGATAAATTTTCAAGAGTGCTGCTCTGCAAACGCAGGCGTAGTGTGGGCTACGCTGAGGCTTGTGGAGCAGTGCTATCGGAAATTTAGGTCGGCTTATGTGGCAGTTAATTATTATACGATGTACTAGTACATCAGTGTATTAATATTTCGGTAACAAGTGTCTGATACCTGCGTATACCGGATCGGCCATATAGTTACAGATTCAGAATAAATAAGCTCTCTTCGTAAATACTTTATAGGAATATGTTTTTAAAGCGAAACGTATCTGAAATCGTATTTTTGGAAGGGGGCTTTTTTATGTGGATCATTAACGGAAAAATCTATACCATGGCAGGGAAGGTATATGAAAATGGATATGTAAGAATCAAGGGGAAAATCATTGATGCAGTCGGACCCATGGAGCATGCGGTCGAAATAGGGCTGCCGGATCTGGGAGGCCTGAAGAAGGATGAAACTTCTTCCGGTAAGAGAAGTTTGTCTTCTTTATCCGGCGGGACCCGACGGACAATTTCGGATAAAGAGGGCGGGGGTACTGCAGAGGATGAATATGACGAAGCGGTACTGGATGTACATGGTGCATGGGTGCTTCCCGGTCTGATCGAGGCACACGCACACATAGGCCTGACGGAAGAGAAGAGCGGGACCATCGGGGATGACTGCAATGAGATGACGAATCCTGTCCTCCCGGCAATCCGTGGGCTGGATGCGGTGAATCCCATGGATCCGGCATTCCACGATGCGATCCAGGCGGGAATCACCTCAGTAATGGCCGGGCCCGGCAGCGCAAATGTCGTGGGCGGTCAGTTTGTATTTATGAAGACACATGGGCGCTGTGTGGATGAAATGATTGTCAAAAGCCCGGCGGCTATGAAGGTAGCATTCGGGGAAAACCCAAAGACAACCTATGGGGAACAGAATACATGTCCTTCTACAAGGATGGGAACAGCCTATATGCTGAGGAAAGCGCTGTTTGATGCCAGAAAGTATCTGGAAAAACGGGAGAGCGGCAATCTGGAGGAACAGGATTTTGATATGGAGCCGTGGATTCCCGTGCTGAAGAAGGAAATCCCCCTGAAGGCTCACGCACACAGGGTGGACGACATCTTTACCGCCATACGGATTGCAAAGGAGTTTGATGTGGATATCACCATAGATCATTGTACCGACGGGCATCTGATCGCGGAAGAGATCGCAGCGTCGGGATATCCGGTGATTGTAGGGACGGATCTGACTTCCCGATCCAAGGTAGAGGTAGAGTATATGAGTTTTAAGACGGCCGGGGTTCTCGCTGACGCGGGAGTGAAGATTGCGGTGACAACGGATCACCCGGTCGCTTTGATCCAATATCTCCCTATTTGTGCGGGGTACTCTGTAAAATACGGGCTGCCTATGGAAGAAGGGCTGAAAGCGCTGACCATAAATCCGGCGCAGATCTGCCGGACGGATGACCGCGTAGGCAGTCTTGAGCCAGGAAAGGATGCGGATATTGCGGTGTTTGACGGAAATCCTATGGAGGTATTTACGCAGACTTTATATACAATCGTGGATGGGGAGATTGTCTATGATAAGGAGAGCAGTTCCTGTCAGGGATAATCCGGATGATTCGAGGTGCCGCAGTGTTTCAGGCAGAGACGCCGGCCTGGTTACACAAAGTAATTTATCATAATTTTATAGGGCTGAATTCCGCTTAGATATAAAGGGAGTCAGTCCTTTTATCTGCTCAGAAATTCCTGTATATATTTCATACTAATGAAAGAATACACATCCCGGTCCAGTTGATCCTTAACACAGATTACTACATAGACGAAACAGCTTTTACAGGTTATAATGTGATTTATATCAAATTGATTATGGAGGAAAAAGAATATGGATGCGCTTTTGTTTGATATGGATGACACGCTGTACGATCACCTGGAACCCTTTGCTCTGGCATATGAGGATATGTTTGCAGGGACATACGCGATTTCCGTGGAG
Organism: Eubacterium sp. BIOML-A2; assembly: GCF_009680135.1. NCBI lineage: Bacteria > Bacillati > Bacillota > Clostridia > Eubacteriales > Eubacteriaceae > Eubacterium > Eubacterium sp. BIOML-A2. The sequence continues at coordinate 15,866 of NZ_WKZK01000070.1, read as the reverse complement.
CATTTATTTTTTATAAGCAGAAAATACAGCGATAAAGCCTTTGAACGTCTGCAGTGCGGCGGGATTACCATGGATGAATTATGCATTTACAGAATACAGAAGGCCTTTCAGGAGCTTCATATAGAGATCCCGGCAGGGCAGGCCCGGGAGTTCCAGCGACGGTATGCCGGGTATCAGATGAAAGTCAGTATATCCGAAAAGATGAAGGGAATTCTGTCTTTTTGTAAGGAAAGAATTCCGATGGGAATCATAACAAATGGCACAGCCGACCACCAGAGGCCCAAAATAGAGCAGCTTGGTATCAGGCAATGGATTCCAGATCAGAACATCTTCATATCGGAAGAAATGGGAATGGACAAACCGGACAAGCGCATTTTCTGTAAAGCCTGTGAACGAATGGGTATTGCCCGGGAAAATGTGTGGTTTGTAGGGGACTCCTACGTTAACGATATAGAAGGCGCTCAAAACGCCGGTCTTCATACCATCTGGATCAGGCGCAGAAGCCACAATCAGCAGACCGGAAGTGTGAGCCCTGACCACTGCGTAAAGACTGAAGAGGAACTCTACATGTTATTGCAGAAGCTCCTCGCTGCAGGAAACTAACCCCCACGCCTCCTGCCAGCGTACAAAAAAAGCCTTCCGTCCCTGCATATCCAGTGCGGGAACAAAAGGCTCTGTTGCGAAAGCCATTAGAGCAAAATATACAGCACAAGAAGCAGTGCACTGGTAATCACAAAAGGCTTTTGAATTTTCTGAGCAATTCTATTCGCCTTCGGACTGGAAATCCAAAAAAGCGTCATATAAACAACCGAGCATATCAAAGCGGCGATCAATACCATAAATTTCAACATCATTTGTCCTCCCACAAGTATTACATACCGTTCTTATTATAAACAATTCAAAGCAAGAAAACTACTTCCATTTTATGTCAGACAAATTAATATTCCCAGCCTCGTTACTATTTACGGCCCAGGGGCCGCGCATAGTAACCCAGCCTCACAGACTTGGGCTGTTCTCCGGCCCGGCCTGTTCCGCATATCCAAAAGGTTGGAAATCACGCTGATAAATACAAGATTTTCAGGCTCTCGGATTTGTGGTAGAATGAAAGAAACAGTAAACTGACAAGGAGGCCATAGAAGGCGTACGAAAGGAGGAGCACATAATGAGTGACATAATGGAATTTGCAGACAGAAAAGAATTCAGGCAATGGCTTTCTGACCATTACCTGTCAAATGCCGGCGTTTGGCTTCTGTTTGGAAAAGCGGGAGGGCCGAAAACAATAAAGGCAAGCGAAGCGCTTGAAGAAGCCCTTTGCTTTGGCTGGATTGACGGACAGATGCAAAGCATTGATGACAAAACATACAAGAAATATTTTTCTTTACGCAGGAAGAACAGTAAATGGTCGGATAAGAACAAGGCGTTGGTTAAAAGCCTTGAAGAACAAGGACTTATGACCGATTGGGGCAGGAAGAAAATAGAGGAAGCGAAAGAGAACGGACAATGGGATGCTCCCAAATCCCCGACGGGGACAGAGGAACAGATCGCCTTTTTATCTGATTTGCTAAAAGTCTACGAGCCCGCTTATGCAAATTTTCAAGCAATGCCCTTATCAGTCAAGAAAACCTACACGCGGGCATATTTTGACGCAAAGACAGATGCCGGACGGGAAAAGAGAATCGCCTGGATGGTGGATAGGCTCAATAGAAATCTAAAACCGATGTAAAGGTTATGTACGCCTTCTTGGGTATAAGCCGCACTTGCATAACTGGGGAAACAGCAAAGCCAGCCGAGGCAGTTAACGAACAAGACGAACGGCTCTTTTTCTCAATACTTCCCCATCTTGTCCAGCACATCCAAAGCGATTTCGGCCGCCTTACTGCCGGATGCATTTTTTTCATTTTGAATCTGAACGGCGAAGAAAGACACATGGCCGTCCTGGCTGACAAATCCTGTAAACCATCCGTTTATTTCCTGACCGTCCACTGCTCCGGTCCCGGTTTTTCCATAAAGTGAGGCGTTGCCTTTGGATGCAAGATACATCGCATTTTTCACCGCATCTATATTTTCTGAATGAAATCCAAATTCATTGTAGTAGAATTTTTTCAAAAGAGATACTTGCTCAACGGGGGAGATTTTGAGTGATGATTCCATCCAGTAAGAGTCCGTCCCTCCGCTCACATCCTGATTGCCATATCCGATTCTTCGAAAATAGTCTTTCACCGCAGACTGACCGGCCTGTCGGTCGATCGATTGAAAATACCAGTTAACGGAGTTTCGCATAGCAGAATTCAGGTTCTGGTCTGTATTCCATGCGTCAAAAGGCCATTTGGTTCCATCCCAGCCCATATGTGTATGCCCGGGCGTGATGATCCCGGTTTCCAGCCCAAGGAGCGCATCGAATATTTTATACGTGGAGTTGGGAGAGACTCTGCGCGAAGCCATTTCCTGATTGTAAATCTGCCAGATATTTGTTTCGGTGTCAAACAATACAAAACTGCCATCATATCCCTGAAAATAGGATTCGAGATCTATATATTCTGTGGTTTCTCCGGTATTCTGGAAGGAATCATACTCCTGTACGCCGGCGTTGATAGATAAAATGGGAGAGAGGCCCAGCAAAACGACGGACGGAAGCAGGCATAGCAAAACCCCTTTGATTTTAGCGGATCTGGACTGAGGGCGGTAATCAGCGATGTGCAGAATTCTTCTTGTAATTTGTTTTTTGTTTCCTGCCATGGGGGCGGAATAGGAGGGGGGAGCACAAGTAAGTCTTGAGGCAAGGTTGATCAGGGTGATTCCATATTCTGTATACTCTTCTTTAGCGAGCATCTGCAGAACAGCGGCATCGCAAGCGATCTCCCGGTCACACTGCATTTTTTTCATCGCATACCAGACCAGGGGGTTAAACCAGTATACGAACTTTGAAAGATTTATAATATGATTTGCCAGGGCATCTCTGTGCCGGTGATGCTGTAACTCATGCAGAAGCATAAAACGCAGTTCTTTCCCGCTTATCGTGCCGCTGTGAAATTCTGAGACCAGATGAAGGGGAAGATATATGCGGGGGTGGATCAGACCTGTAGTAATCGGGGAACTCAGGTATGAAGTACTGTAGACTGGGAGCGCCTTTTTCAAATGCATTTCGTTTACACAGTTGTGATAAAGTGCGAGGATGTTTTTATTTTGGAGCAAAAGTGCAGAACGTTCCAACCGACAGAGGCGTAATCGGGAGCGAAGAAAATATAGAGCCATTGCCAGCATTCCGGCAAACCAGACGGCAGAGAGAGCTCCGGCAATAACAGCCCCCCTATTGTGGGAAACAGACATGGCGAAATCATTCATCCAACCTGCTGCGGTGGACACTGCATTTCCTGCATCGGCAGCATCAATGCGGCCCCCGGAAAGTTTAGAGGGGGAGCCGGATCCCAACAGGGAAAGGATCTGGCTGAACCCAATGGGAACCGGCGGCAGAAAGGGTACGGCAAATATTGCCTGCAGAAGAAACCAGAGGTTGTACTGCATGCGGGCTGAAATATGATTTTTGAGAAGCCGCTTCGCGGCGAACATGATACATATAAAGAGAGCGATAAAAAAGTTACAGATAAAAAATCGGATGCCAAAACCGGTCACATTACTTTCCTCCCTCTTTGGATTGTTCTGCGAGCAGGCTGCGCAGGGCTTCGATATCGGATTCGGTTAAGTTATCATGTTCCAGATAAGAAGATACCATGGCGGTAATATCCCCATGAAAGTAGCGCTCTAAAAAAGAAGTGCTTTTTTGGTTGATATACTCTTCTTCCATCACAAGCGGGCTATAGATAAATACCCTGCCCTTTTTTTCAAAAGAGAGTGCGCCTTTATTCACCAGGCGTTTCAGCAGAGTCTGTATTGTTTTGGGGCTCCAGGTGGTATGGGCTGTTAAATAGTCGGTCACTTCATTTGTACTGACCGGTGCACGTTTCCATACGACCTTCATTACTTCAAATTCTGCTTCTGAAATCTGAGGCAGTACCGTCATGTTTATTCCTCCATTAACTCTTACGTATGTAATATAAACATTATAATCTTCCGGGGGGGAGTCTGTCAAACAATGCAGAGACGGCAGGGGCGTATGCTTGCGGCTGCAGGGGTGAAGCAAAGGGGTCAGACCCCTCTGCAAAAGGGACGATCCCTGGTGAGGCAGTGTGTTTGTATGCCTGAGTTTGAATCGGGAGCCTTATCTTGCAAAAACGTAAGGTTAAGCCGTTTGATTGAAAGACTTATGCAAGGCTTTCACAAATTTACTGTGATAGAATAAAAGTGTATTTAGGCGCAAAGAGTTTTCTTTTATCAGACAGGAGGCCGGTCTATGATAAAGCAAAAGACAGTGGAGATACTGGGTAAATTAGTGACAGGGATTATATTATTATTCCTTGGGACTCTGTTTGTGGTGGTGGGAGTCTTCCTGGGATTTGCAGACAGTTTACTGCGAAAATTTGATAAATGCAGTTTGAAGAAATGAACTGTTTTATAAATAATAAATATTGGTAAGTCTTTCTGCCGGTGTTTACAAAATCACCTGAAACATACTATAATCAGGGCAGCGTTACATCTCCCTCCGGAAGATTGTAATTACCCCTGAAGCTAACGGAATAGGAGAGACGTGGAATGTTTAATCCGGAAAGGATCAGTAAAGGAGGCGGCAATATGGAATTCAGCCATGAGTTGATTGTGCCGAATGAAGATTTACCTTTTAAGGTATTTGTCTTTGAGGGCAGGGAAGGCAATTATTTCCGTGATAAGCACTGGCATCGTTCGGTGGAAATATTTGCGGTATTTGAAGGAGAGCTCTCTTTTTATATAAATGAGGAAAAGTATCCTCTCAGACCGGGGGAATTCATGCTGGTGAATTCCAATGAGATCCATTCCGTGGATTCTCCGGAGCCCAATATGACGGTTGTTGTACAGATTCCGCTGAAGGTTTTTGAGAAATACTATACAGGAGAGCAGTTCATCCGTTTTACCCATGATTCAAAATCCCAGGATGAGAGGGTGATGATCCTGATTTCTTCTATTTACCGGGCATATACCGAGAAAAAGTGCGGATATGACCTGAAAGTACAGGGGATGTTTTATGAGCTTTTGTACTTACTGGTAACCAGATACCGGGAGATGGAAGTGAGCCGGGAGATGGTAAGGAAAAACCGTAAACTGAACAGGCTGTCTGTCATTACGTCCTATGTGAAAGAGCATTACACGGAAGAGATTTCGCTGGAACGGCTGGCGGAGATCTTTGGCTATTCTCCTGCTTATCTCTCCAGGATGTTTCAAAAGTATGCGGGAATCAATTATCTGACCTATCTGCAGAGCATTCGGGTGGAATACGCATACCAGGAACTGGCAAATACGGAACGGACGATCAGTGAGATTGCGCTGGATCATGGATTTCCGAACAGCAAGGCTTTGGCCAAGGCGTTTCGCAAAAAGTACGGAATGCTGCCAAGCGAGTTTAGAAAAAAGACAAAAAAGTGCCATTGATTAGATAAATATTTGGTCGAAAAGTACAGAATATGCTGATAAAATTACCTCATAAGGATAAATATGAATAAATTTTTGTTTTTAGGAGGGATAATGATGGATATTCAAAAAGTAACGGATTCTTCGTTTGGCAAATACGGAAGAGTGCTGCAGGGCTATTCTATCTGCAGAATTCTGAAGGAGATGGAGCACACGCCTCTGCCGAAAGAAGTAATTTACGTAGCATCTGTAGAAGAGATGGAGGCCCTTCCGGAAGCGGAAGCCTTTAAAAACCGGGCATTTGGGGGACTCCCGATCGAAATCGGATACTGTAATGGAGATAATCATAAGCTGAACGGGCTGGAGTACCACCGTTCATCTGAGATTAATATTGCGGTGACCGATATGATTCTGCTGCTCGGTTCCCAGCAGGATGTGGGAACGGATTTTACGTATGATACTTCGAAGGTGGAGGCGTTTTATGTGCCTGCGGGAACGGTGGTGGAGATGTATGCGACCACGCTGCACTATGCGCCTTGTACCGCACAGCCGGGAGGATTCAGATGCGTTGTAATTCTGCCGGAGGGCACCAATACGGATCTGACATTCACTCCGGGCACCGAGGGCGAGGATTGTCTGATCACCGCGAAGAATAAGTGGCTGATCGCCCATGAGGATGCAAAGATCGAGGGTGCTTTTTGCGGACTGAAGGGCGACAATATTACGTTGGATTAAAAACAGACTGTACATATAGGCCGGAAGAACCGGGTTCATGCGGAGGGATCCTATAATATTCTGTTATTAAAGAAACGAATAAATTTATTTATAAAGAAAGGTAGGTACATGATTATGAATAACATGCCGGAATTGAAAATTGGAGTTGTAGCTGTCAGCAGGGATTGTTTCCCGGAGAGTTTGTCGGTAAGCAGGCGCGAGGCGCTGATGAAGGCTTATCACGAGAAATACGGGGAAGAGGGAATCTATGAGTGCCCGGTCTGTATCGTGGAGAGCGAGCTCCACATGGTACAGGCGCTGGAAGATGTGAAGAATGCCGGATGTAATGCACTTGTTGTTTATCTTGGGAACTTCGGGCCGGAGATTGCAGAGACATTGCTTGCAAAGCACTTTGACGGGCCGAAGATGTTTATTGCAGCGGCGGAGGAGCGCGGAGACAATCTTGTACAGGGGCGCGGGGATGCTTACTGCGGCATGCTTAATGCAAGCTACAACCTGAAACTGCGCAATATTAAAGCATATATCCCGGAATACCCGGTTGGCACAGCAGAAGAATGTGCTGATATGATTTATGAATTCAGGCCAATCGCGAGGGCTGTTGCAGCGCTCAATGATTTGAAGATTATCAGCTTTGGACCGCGTCCGCTTAATTTCCTTGCATGCAACGCACCGATTAAGCAGCTTTACAATCTGGGCGTTGAGATAGAAGAAAATTCTGAACTGGACTTATTTGAAGCATATAACAAACATGCAGGGGACGAGAGAATTCCGGCTATTGTAAAAGAGATGGAAGAAGAACTCGGTGCAGGGAACAAAAAGCCGGAGATCCTTGCAAAGTTAGCGCAGTATGAGATCACCCTGAAGGATTGGGTGGAGGAGCACAAAGGTTACAGAAAATATGTGGCAATTGCAGGCAAATGCTGGCCGGCGTTCCAGACACAGTTTGGCTTCGTTCCATGCTATGTAAACAGCCGTTTGACCGGACAGGGAATTCCGGTATCCTGTGAAGTCGACATTTATGGGGCTTTAAGTGAATTTATCGGAACCGTAGTAAGCGAAGATGTCGTTACCCTGCTGGATATCAACAATACAGTACCGGCAGATATGTACAAAGAGGAGATTGAGGGCAAATACAACTACACACACAAAGATACTTTTATGGGCTTCCACTGTGGAAATACCGCATCCAGCAAGCTTTCCTTCTGTGAGATGAAATACCAGATGATCATGGCAAGAGCGCTGCCGGAAGAAGTGACACAGGGAACGCTCGAAGGCGATATCGTACCGGGAGATATTACATTCTTCAGACTTCAGAGCACAGCGGACTGTAAGCTGCGCGCATACATAGCCCAGGGAGAAGTACTTCCTGTAGCAACCCGCTCCTTTGGGGCTATAGGCATCTTTGCAATTCCGGAGATGGGAAGGTTCTACCGCTATGTATTAATTGAGGGCAACTACCCGCATCATGGTGCAGTAGCGTTCGGCAATTATGGAAAGGCGCTTTTTGAGGTATTCAAATACATAGGAGTGCCGGTGGAAGAGATTGGGTATAACCAGCCGGCCGGCGTACGGTATCCGACTGAGAATCCCTGGAAATAAACAGAATATTCTGAAAACGGTGGGCAAGGGGGTCAGACCCC
>NZ_WKZK01000070.1:0-7853 GCF_009680135.1 Eubacterium sp. BIOML-A2 | reverse complement strand
GTCTGACCCCCTTGCCCGACTTTTTTGAATGATGCGGAGGTTAATATGTTATATATAGGTGTAGATTTAGGTACTTCAGCAGTGAAGCTTTTGCTGATGGATGAAAACGGTAAGATCCACAATATCGTTTCTAAAGAATATCCCCTGTTTTTTCCACACCCCGGCTGGTCGGAGCAGAATCCACAGGATTGGTATGCGCAGACTGTTGAGGGAATCAGGGAATTGACTGCCGATTGCGACAGGCAGCAGATTGCCGGTATCAGTTTTGGAGGGCAGATGCATGGACTTGTGGTACTGGACGAGAAGGACGAGGTTATCCGGCCTGCAATTCTCTGGAATGACGGAAGGACCGGTAAAGAGACGGATTATCTGAACCAGGTGATTGGAAAAGACAAATTGTCTGGATACACGGCAAATATCGCTTTTGCCGGATTTACAGCGCCGAAGATTCTTTGGCTGAGGGAAAATGAGCCGGAGAATTTTGCAAGAATCAGTAAGATTATGCTTCCAAAGGACTATCTGGCATATAAGCTGAGCGGCGTGTTTTGCACAGATTATTCCGATGCATCCGGTATGCTTCTGATGGATGTGAAGAATAAATGCTGGTCTAAGGAAATGATGCAGATCTGTGGTGTTACAGAGCAGCAGCTTCCCACGCTCTATGAGAGCTATGATGTTGTAGGGGATATGAAAGCTGATGTGGCAGCAGAGTTTGGTTTTGGCAGCGGTGTAAAGGTTATCGCAGGAGCCGGGGATAATGCGGCGGCAGCGGTAGGTACCGGAACGGTGGGGGATGGGATGTGCAATATCTCTCTTGGAACATCCGGCACAATTTTTATCTCAAGCAGTTCTTTTGGCGTGGATGACAACAATGCGCTGCATTCATTCGCCCATGCAGACGGCCATTATCATCTAATGGGCTGTATGCTAAGTGCTGCATCCTGCAATAAGTGGTGGATGGATGAGATTCTGAAGACAAAAGAATATGCAGCAGAGCAGGAGGCTATTGTCAAACTGGGAGAAAATCAGGTATTCTATCTGCCATATTTGATGGGAGAGCGCTCCCCGCACAATGATCCGAAAGCAAGGGCAACGTTTACGGGAATGACTATGGATACTACAAGAGAGGAAATGACCCAGGCCGTACTGGAAGGCGTGGCATTCGGGCTGCGAGACTCTCTGGAAGTGGCCAGAAGCCTTGGTATCCGGATCGAAAGAACAAAGATATGCGGCGGCGGGGCAAAGAGCCCGCTCTGGAAAAAAATTATTGCGAATGTCATGAACCTGAAAGTAGATGTCATAGAAAGCGAAGAAGGCCCCGGATACGGAGGCGCGATCCTGGCAGCAGTAGGCTGCGGGGAATATGCATCCGTGGAAGATGCAGCAGGCAAGCTGGTAAAGGTGATTGAGACCGTGGAACCAGATGTACAGCTGGTAGAAAAATATGAAGAACGCTATCAGAAATTCAGGAAGATATACCCGGCCATGAAAAAACTTTTTCAAGAGCTGGCTTAATAAGTGCAAAAGGGGGGACTGACCCCAGTAGTACGCAAGGTTTAGTTTTTCGGCTGGTATATCCGACCGGTAGGAAAGGCTTGTCCACTGGGAGTGGCTCCAAAATGGTGACAGCGTATTAATTCGCTTGGCAGGCTTGCAGTTATTCCTTCATTTCGCGCCCCCATATGTCTACAAGACTTGAAGCTTGCGTTAACCTTCCTTTGAAACTTAAAAATGTTTCTGCCAGGTAGATTTTTCCACCCGCAATGCTTATAATGAATATGTGAAGAACATGTAAACCTTGTAAATGACAGGAGGATGAAAGTATGGATAATTACCGTGCAGAACGCAATCAAATACTTGCAGAACACATGATTAAGAATCTAAAAAGCCGTAATATGGCTGGTTATTATGCAAAGACGAAAGAGGAAGCCCTGAAAATGGCGCTTGAGATGATGCCGGAAGGAAGCAGCGTAGGCTGGGGCGGTTCTGCCTCCGTGACGGAGATTGGACTGAAGCAGGCGGTCTGTGAAGGCAATTATCAGGTGATCAACAGGGATGTCTGTAAGACTCCGGAGGAAAAGCGTCAGGCAGAACTGGCATGCTTTGAGAGTGACTACTTCCTTGCCAGCTCCAATGCCATTACATATGATGGAATACTGGTTAATATAGATAAGTTCGGGAACCGGATCGCGGCCATTGCCTTTGGAGCGAAAAATGTGATTCTAATCGTTGGAATGAATAAAGCGGTTAAAAATCTGGAAGAAGCACTGAGTCGTGTGCACAATGAGGCTACCCCCATAAATGCAGTTCGTCTGGGCATAGATACACCTTGCAGGAACAATGGGCTGTGCTATGACTGTAAAGGTGCAAATTCCATGTGCTGTCAGGTGCTTGTGACGCGTAATTCGGGAGTAAAGGAAAGAATAAAAGTCATACTTGAGAACGACAATCTGGGATTTTAAAGAGAGGATACCGCCGGGACAAGGGAAAAGTCCACCGGCGGTATTGCAGCAGTGCTAAAGTATGCAAGCCCCTCATGAGGGAGGGGGGAGGAGGTGAAGTGGGCTTGCCCAATTCACCTTTTATAATGCTTTTAGTTATGAAATACTATGACAAAACATCACACACGCTCCGCCCGCTTTTGTGTTTTCGATTTCCACAGTACCGCCAAGCTGTTCCACTAATTGTCTGACAATATAGAGTCCAAGCCCGGAATGCCCGCCGTCCGACTGCCGGGCTTCATCGCCGCGATAGAATTTTTCAAGAGCCTTATTTAAATCCTTGGGGCTAAATCCACAGCCAGAATCACAAATCTTATACGTAATCCGTTCTTTCTCTGCCTTTACGGAAATGTGAACCGTCCCACCTGCCGGGGTATACCGCAGACTGTTCGAAATAATATTATCAAAAATCCGCGACAGCCTTTCTGAATCAGTCCATATGGTATTCTCCATGTTACCCTGCATCTCCAAAGCAATTTTAATATCCTTTTGCCCTGCCTGCAGCTCAAATTCATGGACTTTCTGCGTCAAAAAATCAGGTAAGCATACAGGCACAAGATTGGGCTGTATGTCTGATGTTTCCAGACCGGATGAATATTGTATCTTTTGGACAAGAGCCGCACTTTTTTCAGCGTTTTCCCGAATAACGCTGAGATACCGGTATAACTTTTCGCTTCCCTCGGAATTGTTTTTAATCAACGCGTCAGTATATCCCAGAATAATAGAAAGAGGGGACTTCAAATCATGGGCCAGCGCCGCTGCCATTTCCACACGTTCCTGTTCCATTTTCCATTGGGCAGACAGCGAATTCTGAAGTTCCCCTTTCATTTCAGAAAAAGCATGGCAGAGCCTGCCCAGTTCATTGTCTGAATGATAGTCGATTTCAAAGTCGAGATCTTTTTCCTGTATCTTTTTGGACGCATCAATCAAAAGTTGGAGGGGCTGATTGATCTTGCGGGCAAAAACTTTTGAAAACAGGAGTGTAAAACCGATGATATAGAGAAACGGAGAGCACAGAGCCAGGACGACAGCTGCGAATACCATTTTTCCCCTGTTATTTGCAAAGGTTGTTTTAATCTGATAGGAGAGAAGGACGGCCCCTGCTGTATTTCCTCTGTTATCCAGGAGAGGAACTGTATAGATGTAATGCCCCTGCCGAAAAACAGTTGTCCCTGCAAAGCTTTGAAATAGTTCTTCCTTTGTCTCAAACGGTTTCCGGGAATCCGAACCATAGAGGATGTCTCCATTTTCATCTACAACCAGATAAAGCATCCCGCCGTCCGGAATGGTATTCTTTAAACCGGTTTCTTCGGACGGGGACAGCAGATCCAGGTTCGTTTCACGAATATAAGCCTCAATACCGGGAACCTGCCGCTCGTAGTAATCCGGAGTATAAATATCACGGTCCAGGGATTGGGTAAATAAAGAAAATGCAATCGCAGAGGTAAGCGCCGTCCCGATTGCGCTGGCTGTCAGAATCCATATTAAAGTACGCCTGAACTGGGAAGCAAGTGATTGATTCTTCATAGAATGTACCCCGCTTTCTTACGTTTTGTTCCACTTATATCCGATCCCCCAGACGGTGGAGATATACTCTTTGTCAGCCGCTGCTGAAAATTTTGCCCGGATTTTCTTGATGCGTTCAACAACGGTGGAGGAATTTCCTTCGGAATCAAAGCCCCATATCTTTTCGTAGATCTGTTCTCTCGAAAAAACCTGACCCGCATGGAGCGCCAGTAATTCTACAATGTCATACTCCCGTTTGGTCAATTCTATGTCTTTTCCATCAACCCTGACAGTGCGTTCTCTCATATCCAGGCACAGTTTTTCAAAGTACAGCTTAGACCGCTTGTTCTCCGCATTCAAGTACTGCGACCGTCTCTCGCGCCGCAGGTTTGCTTCAATTTTCGCCAACAGCTCATGCAGTCCAAAGGGCTTGGTTATATAGTCATCGCCGCCAAGTGTTAATCCTCTGATCTTATCGGTTTCTGACTGCCGTGCACTCAGGAAAATAACAGGGCACAAGACATCATCCCGGATTGCCCGACACACTTCAAACCCATCTATACCGGGCATCATAATATCCAGAATGATCAGGTCCGGCTGTTTTTGTGACAGATCAATACCCGTTTGCCCGTCATAAGCCGTAAGGACTTCATGCCCCTTTGCTTCCAGCTCGTCCTTGAGCAGCATGACAAGGTCTGTTTCGTCATCAATTATCAATATTTTACTCAATATGGCACTCCCTTCTACTTACAAAACAATCACCGTTTATTCGTAGCTTTTCCTTCCAGCCCATATATTAAACCATATCATCCCTCCAATCAAGAACACAATCAGACCAGCTGCTGCAGCGCTGAGTCCTGTGGATGCCGTTTTTATCAAGCCGGATGTAATCTCTGCCTGCGGTAGGGAAACGGTATGTTTGAGGAAGTAAGTGCCCGGGAGCATCCCCAGTTTGACCGGCCATGTCCATGGAATGAGCGGCCATAACCCTGAACCAAGGCCTGTCAGCCCAAGTATTGCCGCCATTAAAAGACCTCCAAAACTAATGCCGACAGAGGCTCCCATTCCCCATGCGAAGCTGATCCACAGGTGAAGTGCAAGCAGAGGGAGGGTTCCTATAACTGTAAGAGTGGCGCCTGCCACAAAGACCCAGACAGTAACTCCTGCCGGCATTGCGGCCTTCATTCCTGCGCAGAGGAGCAATACCGCGATAAATGTACACACGGCCACACAAAAAAACAATAGTAAAAACTTACCGGCATATAGCCTGACACGGGAAAGCCCGGTGCCTAAAAAGCCGGAAAAGTTTCCGGCAAGTTCTTCCTCCTGCACAATGAAACCTGCTAAAACACCTATGCCTGCCGGGATTATAAACACCGTCCAGATTGTAAAAAAACCTTCAAAAGCAAACGCCTGCGTGCTTCCCTCCCGGGCTGCCAGATAGGCAGCCGTACACAGAGAGAATATAACCGGCATACAAAAAGTAAGCCACCGGACAGCCGTCCGCTTTGTCCGGAGCCATTCTGATAATAAGAGATTCAGCATGTTTCTTCCCTCCTGTTAAACCATACAGCGGTAAGCAGTGTAGCTGCCAGAAATACAGCAAATGGCACCACGATTCCGATTGGGATCACGGATGTATCCAAGAGCGGATCGCCGTTTTCTAATATCGAACCATTTGGATGTACTCCAACAATGGGGCACATCAGCCGTATTGCCCAGCTCCAGGGTACCGTAAACCAGAAAGGTTCAGGCGCGGCAAGAACCCCGGCTGTCATGCCCGCAAATCCGATCCCCATGCTCAGAAACAGCCCTTTCCACGTAGCCGCCCACAATTGAATAGGAATCAGGGCAAGGGAAGCTGCCCAGCAGACAATACTTGCTGCTGCAATCTGCCGGAAGGGAATTGCGCCGGATTTTGCGAATACTCCTGCCAGAATTGCGGCAAGGGTCAGGACCATCGATGAAAGCAGGCTGTAGACCGCCATAGCAGCCACCTTATATATCCAAAGCAGCTTTGGTGAAATACAGCGTGAACGTAAGGCGCGATAATTTCCGGACTTCTTTTCCTGCCCGGCCGCTAATGCAGCAAAAAGTGCAAAACCAAGAGGCAGGAATACAAAGGTCCACCAGTTAAAGATCAGGGCTAAAAGGCTGTCCCACATCCAGGATCTGTTCTGCGACAAGGGATGTTTCATAAGCGTTGCCTGCATAATCAGCGCATACCCTGCGAAAAACACCGGAACCAAAACAATTAGTTTTCCCATAAAAGTTCTTTTGTATTTAAGGAGTTCAGATCGAAGTCCATTCATCATTTATACCCTCCATTCATTATAATATCTGTAAAAAAGTCCTCCAGGTCTGCGCAGGGATCAGGGGCGCCCTGAAACAGCAGCCGTCCGTTACTGATTATTCCGATCTGATCCACAACCTGAGCGGCCTCAGAGAGAATATGGCTGGAGAGCAGGACCGTAATGCCTTTTTCAGGAAAAGAAGAGATCAGTTCCCGCAATTCCTGAATTCCGAAGGGATCAAGTCCATTGGATGGTTCATCCAGCACCAGCAGGGCCGGATCATTCAGAAGCGCTACGGCAATACCCAGCCGTTGTTTCATCCCCATAGAAAACTGAGAAGCCGGCTTTTTACCGGTATTTTTCAAATTAACAGTATCCAGCACCTCATGAATCTTTTCGCCGGGTATCCCCAAGAGCCTGGTGTGTACCAGCAGATTTTCTTCCGCCGTAAGGTTGCCATACAAAGCGGGTGATTCAATTAAAGATCCGATTTTTTCCAGGGCATTTCGTTTCCAGGGCTTCCCGTTAAAATAAATTTGCCCCTCCGTGGGCCTTATCAGTCCGGTAATCATCTTCAGCGTAGTAGACTTTCCGGCTCCGTTCGGTCCCAGCAGCCCGTATACACAATTCCGCCTGATCTTCAGGCTGACTCCGTCAACAGCTAATTGATCTCCATAGCGTTTAGATAAATCATTTGTTTTTAGAATAAGATCATTCATATTAGTCGTTCCTTTCCATAAGATTTAAGCGAGCCAAAATTTCCTCAGGAAAAAGCTCATAGTGATTTGCAAAATATTGTACCTGTCTCTAAAGCCTGATAACGGTCCGGCCAACAGGCTATTTGTCTTTTCAGATACACTCTAACACTGAAAGATAACATTTCTATAACAATTGGTATAATAAAAACGATTTACTATTGAAGGTTAAATAAAAAAGTGGTACACACAAAAATGGGAAAGTATGCCTTAAAATGATCTGTTTGACGAAACAGTTGACGCAGGCCGGATCTGTTACTGTTTGACATTATTACAGGGAACTATTAGAATTGAAAAATATTGATTTATTTGTATTTATAGAAGTTTTTCAGAGAAATAGTATACAGCAGACCTAACAGCGGAAAAGACAGTGGGCTGGCAGCTGCCGGGGAGACACGGAATAAGTTTAAAGCCTTTAAAAAGAGAATAATACAGCATAAAAACGGACATACCGTCTTTTGACGATACGTCCGTCCTGGATCAAAGTCTGTCAGCAATCATAACAAGCTCTTAATTATGAACTCATCATTGTGCACCTTAAACTCTTAAGTTTGGGAGAGGCACAGACCGGATTTGAACCGGTGATCAGGGTGTTGCAGACCCACGCCTTACCGCTTGGCTACTGCGCCTTAGCTAATCGCTGTACTTTATATACTACTCAATCAGCTTTTAGATTATACCAAAAAAATCTCAAACCGTCAAGAGATCAAGCGAACTTTAGATTGCGTAAATTTACCTTCGGAAATAATGGTGTAGAGTTCACCCATGATGTACTGATAAAGTATCAGACAATGACT